>NZ_RHJM01000029.1:0-34282 GCF_004212315.1 Escherichia sp. E10V5 | reverse complement strand
GCATTTCATGCAGCGGAAAACGTTTTGATTCCGCGATAGTAGAAATTGCCTTCGCGCCAAAACGCGAGTCGAGTAGTTCTGAGCGGAAATCCGTTAACAGCTTCTGGTCCATTTCGAACTCCTTAAATTTATTTGAAGGCAATAAAAAAGTAGGATTTATCTGGAATGGACGCAAGGGGTTACAGGTATAATTTAAATAACAAAATCCTAAGCATGAAATTGATTTATCTATATAACAAACTAACACCAATAATATTTACACCAGAAAACACCAGATTAATTTTAAATATATATTTAAGGAATTCCTGTTATTTATTTTAATAACCAAAAAGAGTTTACTTCCTTCTGCATTCTTACACTGATTACCGCTACTCTTATTTGTAATAACAGCGATACACCTGCTTTTATCATGGAGTAGCGTGAATGTTCCGAAAATGAAATTTTGCAAAAAAACGTTTATCACTCATTTTCTTTGTATATTAATGGGTTATATTTTTTGACACATTAATAAACGTGATCTTCCGCACACTTCATCCCCCATCGACCGTAGCGAATGACTACTCTTAAAGGAAAGCCCGATAATTAGAGACGAATTTCGGAGGTCGGATCCTTATGCTCAATCAGAAAATTCAAAACCTTAATCCAGATGAACGGATGATCGAAGTCGATCTCTGCTATGAGCTGGATCCGTATGAATTAAAACTGGATGAGATGATGGAGGCAGAGCCAGAACCCGAGATGATTGAGGGGCTACCCGCCTCTGATGCGCTGACCCCTGCCGATCGTTATCTCGAACTGTTCGAGCATGTCCAGTCGGCGAAAATTTTCCCTGACAGCAAAACCTTCCCTGACTGCGCCCCCAAAATGGACCCGCTGGATATCTTAATCCGCTATCGTAAAGTGCGCCGTCATCGCGATTTCGACTTACGCCAGTTTGTTGAAAAACACTTCTGGCAGCCGGAAGTCTACTCCAGCGAGTATGTATCGGACCCGCAAAACTCACTGAAAGAGCATATCGACCAACTATGGCCGGTGTTAACCCGCGAACCCCAGGATCATATTCCCTGGTCTTCCCTGCTGGCGCTACCGCAATCGTACATTGTCCCGGGGGGCCGTTTTAGCGAAACCTACTACTGGGATTCCTATTTCACCATGCTGGGGCTGGCAGAGAGCGGGCGTGAGGATTTACTGAAATGCATGGCCGACAACTTCGCCTGGATGATAGAAAACTATGGCCACATCCCCAACGGCAACCGCACCTATTATTTGAGCCGCTCGCAGCCACCGGTTTTTGCGTTGATGGTGGAGCTATTTGAAGAAGATGGTGTGCGCGGTGCACGCCGCTACCTTGATCATCTAAAAATGGAATATGCCTTCTGGATGGACGGCGCAGAATCACTGATTCCGAATCAGGCCTATCGCCATGTGGTGCGGATGCCGGACGGCGCCCTGCTCAACCGTTATTGGGATGACCGCGACACGCCGCGCGATGAATCCTGGCTGGAAGATGTGGAAACCGCGAAACACTCCGGTCGCCCGCCTAACGAGGTGTATCGCGATTTACGCGCAGGTGCCGCTTCTGGCTGGGATTACTCATCACGCTGGCTACGTGACGCGGGCCGTCTGGCAAGCATTCGCACTACCCAATTCATCCCCATCGACCTTAATGCTTTCCTGTTTAAACTGGAGAGCGCCATTGCCAACATCTCGGCGCTGAAAGGTGAGAAAGAGACAGAAACGCTGTTCCGCCAGAAAGCCAGCGCCCGCCGCGATGCAGTTAACCGTTATCTCTGGGATGATGAAAACGGCATCTACCGCGATTACGACTGGCGGCGCGAGCAGTTAGCCCTCTTTTCCGCTGCCGCTATTGTGCCGTTATACGTGGGCATGGCGAATCACGAACAGGCAGACCGCCTGGCAAACGCCGTACGTAGCCGTTTACTAACGCCGGGTGGGATTCTGGCGAGCGAGTACGAAACCGGAGAACAGTGGGATAAACCCAACGGCTGGGCGCCATTGCAGTGGATGGCGATTCAGGGGTTTAAAATGTACGGCGATGACTATCTGGGTGATGAAATCGCGCGTAGCTGGTTGAAGACAGTGAACCAGTTTTACCTGGAACATCACAAACTGATCGAGAAATACCATATTGCCGATGGCATTCCCCGTGAGGGCGGCGGGGGCGAATATCCGTTGCAGGATGGATTTGGCTGGACCAACGGTGTGGTACGGCGCCTGATAGGTTTGTACGGCGAACCGTAATATTTTAACAGCCAGCCACTAACAACCTGCTGGCTATAAAACTATCCTCTTCAGGAGGCGATATTTAACATCATCGCCGCCTGAGTGCGGTTTTTCACTTCCAGACGGCGATAAAGCGATTCCAGATGCGCTTTAACCGTTCCGGTACTGATATTTAACGCCCTGCCGATCTCTTTATTTGATTCACCTGCCGCCAGCATAGTTAAAATTTCCCGTTGGCGGGCGCTTAGCGATTTGAGGTCTTTTGTGTCTTTTTCCGGTGTCGTTCGCCAGTCTCCGGGCAGAAACATCATTCCCATTGCCGCGCTATTTACCGCCAATGCAAACGTCTCGACGGCTGAATCACGCGGTACAATTGCCATCACGTTCAAATGGATAACTTCCTGTAACCATCGTTTGCTGCAATCTGTCGCCGTTATCAACACTTTAACATCAGGAAATTGCACTACGGTTTTTTGCAGTAACCAGTAGCAAAACTCACCATCCTGATCGCCATCAAGCATGACTAAGGCTTCAGGGGAGCTTTCCAGTTTTTGCCACAGTTCATCTGCCTGATCGACGCCCTGAATACTCACTCCTGGAATACGCTGCTGTAAGCTGATTTTCATTCCGTGAATAAATATTGACTGCCTGTCAAACATGATTATATGCATTACTGAATCTCCACCTGGATACGTTAAAACTCTTAAGTAGGGGAAGGGTATTACCCGAGAGGCAAAATAAGAATTCGCCATTTGGCGGTGGCCATTCTACAGATATGCAATGTGGAAAATAGTTACCGATATAAATAGTTACAGCTGACAGCCTGAAATTACATGTCGAGGGCATTATTTAAAACATTTTTGAGGAAATCCTTATATCTTCGTCTGACAAGCATTCAAATAAACTGTGATTTTCGCGAGAGCTGGCTAAATACCTGACCGCAAAATGATTAAATTGCGCACGAAAAGCCAATACTGCATTTACTATTTTGCAGGAAATTGCTGAAAAGACAGTCCTTCAAGCGTTAATTTTCCTTTCCAGTGAAGCTTATCAGCCATTTCCTTCTAAAAAACACCGGTATTAATCATTACTACATTGTGAAACCTTGCATTAGATGCTAGAAAAAACAATAAATAATGCGATATGCGCGTTACTGTTTCGCTGTGAACAACAATCGGTCAAAGAAATGGATAAAATTCACGCAATGCAGTTGTTCATTAAGGTCGCAGAGCTGGAAAGTTTTTCCCGTGCAGCGGATTTCTTTGCTTTGCCAAAGGGAAGTGTTTCGCGCCAGATACAGGCACTGGAACATCAGCTTGGCACCCAGTTGCTGCATCGCACTACGCGGCGGGTCAAACTTACCCCCGACGGCATGACCTATTACCAACGAGCGAAAGATGTGTTGAGTAATCTCAACGAACTGGACGGCCTGTTTCAGCAGGATACCACCAGCATCAGCGGCAAATTACGCGTCGATATCCCGCTCGGAATTGCGAAAAACCTGTTGCTGCCGCGCCTGCCAGAATTTCTTCATCAATACCCAGGGATTGAACTGGAATTAAGTAGCAGTGACCGGGCGATTGATATTCTTCGTGATGGCTATGATTGCGTGATGCGCACGGGCTCGTTGCCCGACGAGGGTATTATTACCCGCCCCCTCGGCAGACTGACAATGGTCAACTGTGCCAGCCCGCACTATCTGACGCGTTTTGGTTATCCGCAAAGTGTGGACGATCTGACTTCGCACGCAGTGGTGCATTACACGCCGCATTTGGGCGCGCATCCATTAGGTTTTGAGGTTGCCACCAGTAATGGCGTCCAGTGGTTTAAGTCCGGCGGCATGTTGACGGTAAACAGTAGCGAAACCTATCTCGCCGCCGGCCTGGCGGGTCTGGGTATCATTCAAATCCCCCGCGTCGCCGTACGCGAAGCCCTACGCGCCGGGCGGCTTATTGAAGTGTTGCCCAACTACCGCGCCGAGCCGCTATCCATTTCTCTGGTTTATCCCCAGCGTCGGGAGCTTTCCCGCCGTGTAAATCTGTTTATGCAGTGGCTGGCTGGCGTAATAAAAGAGCACCTGGACTGACCGACTATACTTTTTAAGACAGACAACGACAGAAGGACAAAAGAGCGGATGACGCAGGAAAACGAGATCAAACGTCCCACCCAGGATCTGGAGCACGAGCAAATTAAACATCTGGATAATAGCGATAAAGGCAGCAAAGTCAGTCAGGCGTTGGAAACCGTCACCACCACTGCCGGGAAAGTCCAACGTCACCCCATCATCGCGCACCTGATACGCGCGACAGAACGCTTCAATGATCGGCTGGGTAACCAGTTTGGCGCGGCAATCACTTATTTCTCGTTTTTATCGATGATCCCGATTTTGATGGTGTCGTTTGCCGCAGGGGGCTTTGTGCTGGCCTCCCATCCGATGCTGCTGCAGGATATCTTCGACAAAATTCTGCAAAACATCAGCGATCCGACGCTGGCGGCCACATTGAAAAATACCATCAACACCGCCGTTCAGCAGCGAACGACCGTAGGGCTTGTCGGCCTGGCGGTGGCGCTTTATTCCGGGATCAACTGGATGGGAAATTTGCGTGAAGCAATTCGCGCTCAATCGCGTGATGTTTGGGAACGTTCACCGCAAGATCAGGAGAAGTTTTGGGTTAAGTATCTGCGTGATTTTATTTCGCTGATTGGTTTATTGATTGCGCTGATTGTCACGCTTTCAATAACCTCGGTTGCCGGTTCGGCGCAGCAAATGATTATTAGCGCCCTGCACCTTAACAGTATTGAGTGGCTGAAACCGACGTGGCGGTTGATTGGCATGGCGATTTCTATCTTCGCCAACTATCTGCTTTTCTTCTGGATCTTCTGGCGTCTTCCGCGTCATCGCCCGCGTAAAAAGGCGCTGATTCGTGGAACATTCATCGCGGCTATTGGTTTTGAAGTCATTAAAATCGTGATGACGTATACCCTGCCATCGTTGATGAAATCCCCGTCTGGCGCGGCATTTGGTTCCGTGCTGGGGCTGATGGCGTTTTTTTACTTCTTTGCCCGTCTGACGTTGTTTTGCGCGGCGTGGATTGCCACCGCCGAATACAAAGACGACCCGCGAATGCCGGGGAAAACGCAGCATTAAAATAGGTCGGATGCGGCGTAAACGCCTTATTCGGCCTACGAATTTATTCAACCTGGCTCCCCGTAGGCCGGATAAGATGCACCAGCATCGCATCCGGCTATGATGCGCACATAACCACCTGAAACTCTTCCCCTGGACCTCTTCAGCCATCTCTTCGGGAGCCAACAATTTCACATCAACTCATAAACCCAGCATATAAATCCAGTTGGTAACTTTTATTTAACCTGAAACCAGTTTTATCCACCATTTATGAAATTGTGCGAAGCATTTCATAGAAGAAAAATCACTAGTCTAAACATTATCCGCTTTTTGCCTGGTTTTTAACCTTTTCCGCGATTTGTTACACATTGAAATATCACTTTTGCTGTGCGTAATATGGCTATTCGTTCGCCAAAAAATAAGAAAAGATTATGCAAGCAACAGCCACAACACTCGACAACGAGCAAGAATACAAGCCGATAAACTCACGTAATAAAGTCCTTATCGCCTCCCTCATTGGCACGGCCATTGAGTTCTTCGACTTCTACATTTACGCCACTGCGGCCGTTATTGTGTTCCCGCATATCTTCTTCCCGCAGGGCGATCCGGCGGCAGCGACGCTACAATCGCTCGCCACCTTCGCCATCGCTTTCGTCGCACGCCCAATCGGTTCTGCCGTATTTGGTCATTTCGGCGATCGCGTTGGGCGTAAAGCGACGCTGGTCGCCTCGTTGCTAACGATGGGGATTTCAACAGTGGTGATTGGTCTGCTGCCGGGCTACGCCACGATTGGTATTTTCGCCCCGCTGCTGCTGGCACTGGCTCGATTTGGTCAAGGTCTGGGATTAGGCGGTGAATGGGGTGGCGCAGCGCTGTTGGCAACCGAGAACGCACCACCGCGTAAACGTGCGCTGTACGGCTCCTTCCCACAGCTGGGCGCACCGATTGGCTTCTTCTTTGCTAACGGCACTTTTCTGCTGCTTTCCTGGCTGCTGACTGATGAGCAGTTTATGAGCTGGGGCTGGCGCGTGCCGTTTATCTTCTCGGCGGTGCTGGTCATTATCGGCCTGTATGTTCGCGTGTCGCTGCATGAGTCACCGGTGTTTGAGAAAGTCGCTAAAGCGAAAAAGCAGGTGAAGATCCCGCTGGGTACTCTGCTGACCAAACACGTGCGCGTCACGGTACTCGGCACCTTTATCATGCTGGCAACCTACACGTTGTTTTATATCATGACCGTCTACTCAATGACCTTCAGTACCGCCGCCGCGCCAATTGGGCTTGGCCTGCCGCGCAATGAAGTGCTGTGGATGCTGATGATGGCAGTTATTGGTTTTGGCGTGATGGTACCAGTAGCCGGATTGCTGGCCGATGCCTTTGGGCGGCGTAAAAGCATGGTGATCATCACGACGCTAATCATCCTGTTCGCGCTGTTCGCCTTTAATCCACTGCTCGGTTCTGGCAATCCTATTCTGGTTTTTGCTTTCCTGCTGCTGGGGTTAAGCCTGATGGGGCTGACCTTCGGGCCGATGGGCGCGCTGTTACCAGAGCTGTTCCCGACAGAAGTGCGTTACACCGGAGCATCATTCTCTTACAACGTATCGTCGATTCTCGGGGCTTCCGTTGCGCCGTATATCGCGGCCTGGTTGCAAACTAACTACGGGTTAGGTGCGGTGGGGTTATATCTGGCGGCAATGGCTGGCTTGACGTTAATCGCCCTGCTGCTGACGCATGAGACGCGACATCAGTCGTTGTAATAAGACTGAAAAGCCTGATGCGCTACGCTTATCGGGCATGAACAAAGCGCACTTTGCCAACAATCTAAATCTGTTTAATTGCCGGATGCCAGATATCCGGCAATTTCCATCACTTCTTCATCTGCGACAAAATCGTCCGGCACTGATTAGCCTCCCCTTCGGAAGGCGAGATCAGCGCCAGCAAGGCCGCAGCTGGCGTCACCAGCGTTGCCAGTGCCGCCGCAACGGCACCTCGGGCAATCAGCGGTCCGGCTTTCACCCCAGCCTGCGGATTTTTAAACGTCCCACGCACATACAGCGGCGAACGCAGTGTGATAATCCGAATCCCTTTACTCTCCGGATCAATAGTCAAATCCAGCTGTTCCGAAGCAAAACTTGCCGTGCCGGTAACATTAATCAACGCGTTCTCAGTATCAAAAGCAAAAATCTGCGGACGCGCCACGCCATTGGCAATATTCAGATTTGCTGCCGCGCAGTTCACCCGCACCTCATCATCACCGAAGATCGCACCGACAATGTAGTTACCGACGTTCAGCCCGACAATCTCCATCAGGTTGCGGCTCACCAGCCCGTCATTCATCAACAGTTTCAGGTTACCGTTACTGTTCCCCAAAAGCGCCGCCACTGAGTTACCGCTACCGCGTAGTTCCGCATCACCGTTCATTTCCCCCAGCGTCTTCTGCATCAATTCCACATCCGGCATCAGTTCTTTCAGTTTCAGTCGACGAGCCTGAATATCTGCCCGCCCTTGCATCGGCTTTTTATCGCCTTCCAGATGAATATTCGCCGCAATGCTGCCGCCCGCCATGCCAAATTTCAGCGGTTGCAGGCGTAGGTCAGCGTTTTTGAGGATGATATGGGTAGAAAGATCGCTAATCGGCAGGCTGCTGCCATGCTCAATACGACGGCCTTTGAATCGAACATCGGCATCCATGACGTCCCATTTATCGGTTTCGAAGCGGTCATACGGCAGCACTTTGCCCGCAGGCTGAACGCTTTTTTCGCCCTTCTTCTGTTCAGACCGTTTCGACTTTTCCGCCCCTTTACCGGAATCAACGCCAATTAACGGCCCTAAATCTGCCAGCCGCAATTGGCGAGACTCGACGTCACCTTCCAGTTTTGGCCGTGGCTTACCGGTGGTGTAGACCAGAGAACCGTGAATATCGCTATCGCCAATACGCCCGTTAAAGCCACGATAATCAAAGACCGACGATTTTTCCGTATCGATTTTCGCTACCAGCCGACCATCGGTTTCAAACGGTGGGGTATCAGGCAGCAGAACGCCCGTCAGTTCATAGAGATCGCCCAGCGAATCGCCGGAAAATTTAAACCGTAAATCGACGCCGCCCATTTTCATTGGGTCATTCACTACGCCATCAAAAGCAACACGGGTGTTACCAGAGCGGAAATCAGCCTGTACCGGAAACGGCGTCCCTTCGCCACGCAGCGCCAGCATGCCGCCAATTTTTCCCGTGCCTGTGAGCGGTTCGCCGTTATAACGTCCCTGCGCCTTCAGGCCAAAAACATAATCGCCCACCTTTTCTTTCTCGTTCTTACCTTTCGATCCGCTGACTTCACTGAACGGTAACGGCTTGCCTAATGGATCGACAAAAATTTCCAGATCCGCTTTGCTTACTTTGTCATCAATGGCGATCCGCCCTTGATCGAACAGAATATTATCCAGCCGAAACGACCACGCCGACGGCTTTGCATTCGCGTCTTTGTTGTCATCGCTGGCGAGATTAAACGTCCAGTTGTTATTCTTTTCTGAGAGGCGAATCAGGCGTGCGTCGGGCTTTTCCAGTTTGATCCACGGTAGCCAGACCGTTTTGGTCAGCAGCGCCAGAGGGGCCAGCGTTGCTTCTACCCGTGGCAGATGCACCATTGTGACTTCGGGAATATCTGGCGGGTTGCCGAGAATGATGTCTTCCGCGTGTACATGGGGCCACGGCACCCAGCTGCGCCAGCCGGTTTCCTGTTTTTGCCGCTCCCATACCACGCCCAGATCGCCACGAATAGCGAACGGGCGATTCAGCTCCGCAGAGACTTTCTGGTTGATGGTCGGTTTGAGTCGATTCCAGTCAAAAGTCGCAATCAAAATGATCGCCACGACGAGCAACAACAAGAAAGCACCTGAAATCGCGGCGGTTATTTTGCCTGCCTTGCTCATAGTTCGCTTCCTCATATTCTTCCTGGGCCAGTCCTAAAGATAGTCCAGCCAGGCGGAAAATGAGGCGGCTACACCACCAGAGCCACCGTATCCAGCGTTTCTATCGGTGCCGGACGCGAAAGAAACCAGCCTTGTGCGGCGAATGCGGGCGAGTTCTGTACATCGCGCCACTCTTCCGGCGTTTCCACGCCCTCGACAATCACCCCGCGACAATAGCGATTCATTAGATGTAAAAGCTGCGAAAAGAGCGTGCGGCCTTCCGGCGACTGGCGCAGCATCACAAACAGTTCGCGAGCGATTTTAATGTAGTCATAACGGACTTCACTGAGCGCGGAGAAATTTGCCATCCCAGTGCCAAAATCATCAAGCCATAGCGGACCAAATTCGCACATCGAGGCAAAGGTTGAATCTTTTGGCAGGCGGATATGTTCTACCAGTTCAAAACGCAGCCAGGGAAGGCGGTCAATCTGACGCAAAATTTCCGGCTGCTGACGTAGGGCGAGAAGTGTCGGACCATCGATATTAACCGATGCCAGCAGGCCATGCTCAACAAAGAACACGGCTTTTTGCGCCAGCAAATCAATCTGTTCTTTCACCACATCCATACGATGTCTGATGGTGATTTCAGCAAAATAACGATCCGGCGGCAATCGTTGCGAAGGATCCTCGGGATGAGTAACGACCGTTAATAGCTCTACGGCCATCAACCGACCGGATGTCTGGTAAATCGGTTGCCAGGTGTAAGCACGTTCACACTGCAACCAAAAGCGTCGTTCCTGCAAGCTTTCGATACTTGCTTCAGGATGGCTTATTCGCTGAATAACCTGCCTTATCATCGAAGATGTCCTGTGTTTAAAAGTGATGCTGCCCGGACTCGACAAATGTTATCGGCGCGCAACGCCAGAACTTTACCGCCCGAAGCGGCTAAATTTGCCCGTCCTGCGGCGAAATCGTCCAGGAATACGTTCTGGCTCAAAAAAATAATGGAACAGTGTTTTAATATAGTTGACCAACAAACCACCACAGCGCAAACTAACGCTAATTTTTTTACAGATCAGGTTCACGACTATGTCCAAAAAGATTGCCGTGATTGGCGAATGCATGATTGAGCTTTCCGAGAAAGGCGCAGACGTTAAGCGCGGTTTCGGCGGCGATACCCTGAACACCTCCGTCTATATCGCCCGTCAGGTCGATCCTGCGGCATTAACCGTTCATTACGTGACGGCGCTGGGAACGGACAGTTTTAGTCAGCAGATGTTGGACGCCTGGCACGGCGAGAACGTTGATACTTCCCTGACCCAACGGATGGAAAACCGCCTGCCGGGCCTTTACTACATTGAAACCGATGACACTGGCGAACGTACGTTCTACTACTGGCGTAACGAAGCCGCGGCCAAATTCTGGCTGGAAAGCGAGCAGTCAGCGGCGATTTGCGCAGAGCTGGCGAAATTCGATTATCTCTACCTTAGCGGGATTAGCCTGGCGATTTTAAGCCCAACCAGCCGCGAAAAACTGCTTTCCCTGCTGCGCGAATGCCGCGCCAATGGCGGAAAAGTGATTTTCGACAATAACTACCGTCCGCGCCTGTGGGCCAGCAAAGAAGAGACGCAGCAGGTGTATCAGCAAATGCTGGAATGCACGGATATCGCCTTCCTGACGCTGGACGATGAAGACGCGCTGTGGGGTCAACAACCGGTGGAAGACGTCATTGCGCGCACCCATAAAGCGGGCGTGAAAGAAGTGGTGGTGAAACGCGGAGCAGATTCTTGCCTGGTGTCCATTGCTGGTGAAGGGTTAGTGGATGTTCCGGCGGTGAAACTACCGAAAGAAAAAGTGATCGATACCACCGCTGCGGGTGATTCTTTCAGCGCCGGTTATCTGGCGGTACGTCTGACAGGCGGTAGTGCGGAAGATGCCGCGAAACGTGGGCATTTGACTGCAAGTACCGTTATTCAGTATCGCGGCGCGATTATCCCGCGTGAAGCAATGCCGGAATAATGGTTTTTGACGGAGAACGGATAGATATTCGTTCTCCGTTAATAGTTACAGCGGTACACTATCAGCCTGTTGATAATCGTAATGCCGTAACAATATGCCATCTTGCAAAAGGATTTTTGCAGCTTCACTTCTTCTGATCGGCCTGGGCTACGGGCTGCATATTTTATTTACCCCTTCACAACCGCTTCGCTTTGATCAGCAAGTCTATATCTGGCAACGCGTCTGGACAGCAGAACATAACGAGGCACTAAAACGAAGCCGCCCACTTTTCTCTACGCTACGCATACTTGGGATGCAATTTCACCCGCAAGAAGGCATCCGACACTTTACGGTTAATACTTCACTTATTAAGCAAGATGGTCGCCCGGTCTGGCTGGTCGCGCGACTCGATGGCCAGCTTACACGGTTTAATAACCAGCAAGTTATCCAGCATATTCAACAGACCCTACGTGAGTGGCAAAAGGCAGGGGTTACGCTGGCAGGTGTGGAAATTGATTATGACGCGCCAACAGCAAAATTGCCGGAATATATGACACTTCTTAGTGCGTTACATCAGACGCTTCCTGCAAATATAAAACTTAGCGTTACCGCCCTGCCGACCTGGCTTGAATCACCACATCTCGCCCGATTATTGCGCATTGCGGACTCTTCGGTTTTACAGGTACATAACGTGCTTTCGCCCGAAAAAGGCCTGTTAGATGCCAGTCTGGCGCAGCGTTGGGTAAAGCAATATACCAGACAAACCACGCATCCTTTTTTCATCGCATTGCCCGCTTACGGTTCTGCGCTTACCAGTGATAATCGCGTCGAGAGTGAAGCTCCGTTATACGTTGCCGAAGAGATGCGTGAATTAAGTGTGTCACCGCAAACCATTGCCGATTTCATTCAATATTTAGAACAGCAACCACCGCGTGGATTACAGGGGCTGGTATGGTTTCGGCTACCGCTAGCAGGCGATCGCCGCGCCTGGTCACTGACGACGCTGGAAGCCGTGATTCAGCATCAACCGCTGGCCCCACGCTGGTCGTTAATTATTGCTCAACATGCAGACGAACAGCTTTTTGATCTGGCTATTAAAAACAGCGGCGAAATTGATGCGCCGTTGCCAAAAAAAATAATTCTGCCCAATGCAGATTGTCTATTCGCTGATGGAGCCAGCCACTATCAGGTGCAACCCGGGCCATCCAGCCTGAATTTTGTGAGAGGAAGCGCCAGGCAACTGCGCGCCGGAGAAAGCAGTCCGCTGGGATGGGCGCGCTGCAATCAAAAACTACAAGGAGAGTTTAATGTTACGCCATGAGATATCGCGGATTGCCAGCGTTGTGTTATTCACGCTCATTTGCGAGAACGCTTATGCTTGCGGGCCTTATGCGCCGAACTCACTTTTGCATGATCGACAACACACATTAACAGAAATGCCTAATGGCAGTTTCATATATGAAGCTCGCCATTTAGTCGAACGCGATCCACGTTTACCTTTATGGCAGCCAGAGATCGAACCAAACGATTTAGAGGACTATTATCAGTACAGAGAAACGCAAAAGGATACCGATTATCAGCATTACACTCGCGAAAAACGTCTACAAGAGTTAGCAGAGAAACTGAAGACAAAACTACCTACAGCAGAACGACTCTATTATCTGGGAGCCATAGACTTTTATCACTTCATCTATGACAGCCCCTGGTTCGATAAATTATTAGCCTTACCCAAAAGCGAACAAGGTGAATGGCGGCTGAAGGCAATGTATACCCAGGCCCGTAAAATATTCGATTCAGGTGAAAATAACGAGTTAGCTTATAATACTGGCGCGTATCATAGTGAGGAATCCATAAAGGGGATTAAACTTTATCAACAAATTATAGAAGAAGTTCGCAATGGTGAGCCAGACCCCGAACAACTCTCTCTCGCCAGCTTGGGGCAGTTAGGTTTTTACCGGCTGAATAAAGCAGATATGAATGGAGCCATCACATATTATGCGCAACAGGCTGCACAAGGTTCCCCCGTAGGTAAAATCTCATTACGCAGAATTGCACTGTATCTGACAAATGAAAAAAATTTCGCCCTTTTAGAAAATATTATTGATGATCCCATAGTTCAGAAACTGGTCATCGCAGAGCTTTTTATTCGTCACGACAGAGGGTATAGCCAGGATGGGTGCATTACCGAAAACAGTGAATATTTCTGCACAACACAACGTGAAAAATTGATCAACTTGTTGGTGAACCATCGGATAAAAGGATTTTCTTATAGCGATCGACTGGCGGCATTAGCTTATCGTAATGGTGATTACTCGTTAACGAAAGTCTTATTAGAGGATGCGCCAGAAAGCGGCCTCCGCGAATGGTTAAACGCAAAAATGGCGCTGCGTGAAGGTAATATTCCTTTAGCGACCCGCTATTATGCCAGTGCGGCAAAATTCTTCCCGGAAAATGAAACGTGGGGCAACCCGATGACAGAAAGTGATTACTACCACGGTAATGAGATCATTATGCCATCATGTCGTATTGCTGGCGAGCAAGCAATTCTGGCGTTGAAGCGCGATGATTACTTGCAAGCAATGACGCTGTTTTATAAAGGCAAAGATACTTATTGGGCAGATTTAGCTGATGTGGGGGAAAGTGTATTAACGTTACAGGAGTTAAAAACGTTTGTTGATAAAAATGTACCACCGCCCAGCCAACAGCTAAAACCCTTTAATTTGCAGTCATCTGAAAATGATTATGACAGAGAATATAGCGGTTACTTCGTTCCCCCAACGCTCATTCCAACTGACGTAAAATTACGTGCATTACTGGCCAGAAGGTTTATTCGCAATGGTCAATATCAGCAAGCCGTCAGCTACTTTGATATTCCAAATTACCGTAAAATGGCGCAGCAACTGGCAGATTTAATGGAAAAAAGCCAAAATAATAATATCAATAATCAGGAGCGCGCGCAGGCGCAATACGAGGCGGCAAGATTATTACGATATAATGGCATCGAACTCGTCGCCTATGAAATGTATCCCGACTATGCTATTACCAGCGGAGCATATTCCACACCTTATTCCTACACTAATGATAGCGGCTGGATAAGTGAGAAAGAAAACCGTCGTTTTGCTAATGCAGTACCTGACAAAAATAATCACTTCTTGCATTACCGCTGGCAGGCTGCGGAATGGGCCGGACAATCTGCCGATTTACTTCACCCCAAAACCCAGACATGGGCCGCCGTGTTATGCCATGCTGCAAGTTGGGTCAGATACCTTGATCCAGAAACCGGTGCATTAATTTATCAACGCTACGTGAAAAACGGTAAAGCTTTTGACTGGGCTGCACATTTTGGTCGTGATTGTCCTGAACCAGTGTTTAAGAAGGATCTGAAGAAATAACGTTACAGGGATGAGAAAGGCTCTCCTTACGGACTGGCGAAAACTGCTGACGCATATCATTCAGACTACGTTATTCATTACCGTTAATCCCGGCAGCGCAGAAGAAACGCTGCCGGGTTATTTATTACTGCGCGGGTGGAATATCCGAAACTTCAGGATGGACGTCATCCGTGGCTACGGATGTAGTCACAGCCGCAGTCGATGGGGCCATGATTTGATCCCATGCGGCCTGCAACTCTTTCATGTTAAATTCCGGCTCACCTTTCGGCTGCAACAGAATTAACGCCATGTCGTTCGACAGTTGCTGACGCAAATCCTGATTTAACATTTCTACCGTCAGGCTGTTGAGGAAATCCTGACGCAGTTTCTGATATTGCTCCGGCGCGATATCGACAACCTGATTTTGCAACGAACGCATCCGCTGGCCCATCAGAATATCGGTATCAGCTCGCGCATAAGCAGCAAACAATTTCTGCAACTCCAGTTTCTTTTGCGCAACCAGAGCGTTGAACTCTTCTTCCGGCAGACCTTTATCACGAACTTTCGCCAGCTCACGCGCCACCAGATTAAGGTTGCTGTTCAGCTTGTCGTTTGGTGACTCGATGTTGATGGCACACTGCGCACGCAGATACAGCACACGGCAGTCAAATCCAAGACCAATGTCTTTACTGTTACTGGCGCTTAATGCTTGCTGAACGTGCCAGAACAGCGCCTCACGGGCCAGGTCCGCACGCCAGTAGCGCAGCAGTGCGGCTGATTCACGAATCGGCTGCCACGGCGTATCCCACATGATGGATAACCGGTCCTGACGTACCGCATCGGTCATAATACTCACCGCTTCCGCACGCAGAGGAGAAAGCGTCGGCACCGGAGCCGGTGTTTCACGTTTGCCTTTCAGTTCGCCAAACGTTTTGTTGATTTGGTCTACAACCGAGCGCGCATCAACGTTCCCCACCACCAGCAGCGTCATTGCATCCGGGGTGTACCATTTCTGGTAGAAATCTTTAATCTTTTCCGCTTCAACGGGTTGTTTCAGCGGATCGGCAGGATCGTGACCTAATAAAGTCGATCCCTTCAGGCGATAACGCCACCAGCCTTCTTTGGTGTCGGCAGGCCAGGTTGCCACCATGTCCTGACTTTGCAGCGCGTGGTTGATGGTTTCTGGTGTAATGGTCAGTTTGCCACTGGCATTTGCCAGATAAGAGAGCGCCTCTTTCAGCAAGTCGTTACGGTTATTTGGCAGACTAAGATTAAACAGCGTGGTGTCGTAAGAGACGATCACCGGTGGCATCGGGCGCTTAGGGTCGATCCCCTGTTGCCACAATGAACGTGCCTGTGCCGCTTCAAGGCCACCGCTTTGCGTCAGCGCGATGCGGGGAATGGCATGACTATAACCGCTCTGTTGGGTACTTTCGGCGAGCGAACCAGTATTAACCAGCAGGCGAATTTCAACACGATCGCTGGGACGCTGGGGCGTGGTCAACACTTGCCACTGTAAACCGTTGGAGAGCGTCCCCTGTTGCCATGCTGGATCAGGCTGGAGCGCATCTGCCTGCACATAGCCAGCAGTGGCCATCACCAGCAAACCGCCCGCTAAAAGTCGAATTTTTGTGCCCTGCATGTGAACCCCTGATCAACTATCCTGGTAATAAAAGACTGCCCGTTATCGGTCAGTCTGAATAACGTTAAAAACACTTCGTGTTAGACCGCAAGAACATGGAAATGTCACGGAAGAAGTGAAATAAACCTGAACTCACCCAGGTGGTAAGTTCAGGCACAGGGGGCAATTATGCGCAAACACCCGCACTCGGGGAAGGGAGTGCGGGCATAAGAGGTGAGATTAAGAGGATAATTCGTGCGTTTTGCCTTCTGGCGCACGATTATTCAGCACATCGTCCAGTTTTTTGTGGTCCAGTTCTTTAACCCACTTAGCGACCACGATGGTTGCTACACCGTTACCGACCAGGTTAGTCAGCGCACGAGCTTCCGACATGAAGCGGTCAATACCGAGGATCAGCGCAAGACCCGCCACCGGCAAATGGCCTACGGCTGAAAGCGTCGCCGCCAGCACGATAAAGCCACTGCCCGTTACCCCTGCCGCCCCTTTAGAAGAAAGCAGCAACACGATTAATAGCGTGATTTGGTGGAAGATATCCATCTGACTGTTGGTAGCCTGGGCGATAAATACCGCCGCCATCGTCAGGTATATCGATGTGCCATCAAGGTTAAACGAGTAGCCTGTCGGGATGACCAACCCCACCACCGATTTCCGGCAGCCGAGTTTTTCCATCTTGTCGAGCATACGTGGCAGCGCCGATTCGGAAGACGATGTTCCCAACACAATCAGCAGTTCTTCACGAATGTAGCGGATAAATTTGAAGATACTGAAACCGGTCGCTTTAGCGATTGAACCCAGTACCAGCACCACAAACAGGATACAGGTGATGTAGAAGCAGATAATCAGCTGCCCCAGCTGCACCAGTGTTCCGACGCCGTATTTACCGATGGTAAATGCCATCGCCCCAAACGCCCCAATCGGTGCCAGGCGCATGATCATATTGATGATGCCGAAGATGACCTGCGAGAAACTTTCGATAACGTTAAAAATCAGCTGGCCTTTGCTGCCCAGACGGTGCAACGCAAAACCAAACAGTACGGCAAACAGCAGCACCTGCAGAATGTTACCGCTGGCAAACGCGCCAATGACGCTCGCCGGGATGACATCCATAATGAAGGCGACAATGCCCTGGTCTTTCGCCTGCGCGGCGTAAACGGCTACCGCTTTCGCATCCAGACTCGCCGGATCGACGTTCATTCCAGCACCTGGCTGTACAACGTTAACGATAATAAGACCAATAATCAGCGCGATGGTACTGACTATCTCAAAGTAAAGCAGTGCGACTGCGCCGGTACGACCGACCGCCTTCATGCTTTCCATGCCCGCAATGCCGGTGACGACGGTACAAAAGATGACGGGAGCGATGATCATCTTAATGAGCTTAACGAAGCCGTCGCCAAGCGGTTTCATTTGCTCGCCTATTTCAGGGTAGAAATGGCCAAGGAGAATACCAATGGCTATCGCTGTCAGGACCTGAAAGTAAAGGCTTTTAAACAGAGAGGTTTTCATAGGGTGTCCTTTAGTAAAACCACAGGTCTTGTAAGGTTATGGGGTACCTGCGGCCTTAAAATAACACCCAGACAACATCACAGAAATGTACCTGGATCATAATTGAAACAAAAATGTTAAAAAGTTTGAGCTGGCTCGCACAAACCAGCACTTTTTAAAGTTTTGTAATCAGTTTGGGGTAGCTATTTTTCTTCCAGGTAACTTTCTTCGAAGATTTCAATGGGAAGTGGACGTGCAAAGAGGAAGCCCTGGGCAATACCAACGCCCGCCTTTGCCAACCAGTCACGTTGTGCTTCTGTCTCTACGCCTTCAGCAATGATTTGCAGATTCAGGCTTTTCGCCAACATGATAATCGCGGCAATCATGCTGCTATCTTCCGGTAACCCATCAATGAACATTTTGTCGATTTTCAAAACGTCCACCGGGAGAGATTTCATATGCTGCAACTGACGCAACCCTGAATAGCCCATACCGAAATCATCCAGCGCCACCTGTACTCCGGCGTTGCGCAGCGGACGAAGGATTGCCACCGCCGCGTGAGGGTCATCAATGCGTCGGCTTTCTGTCACTTCCAGAATCAGCGTTCCTGGCTGAACACGATAGCGCGTTAGCAGTTCCAGCATATCCGCCACCATATTCGGGTGCATCAGTTGCAGAGCTGAGATGTTCACCGATAATGGCAGCATAATGCCGCGCTCCTGCCAGGCGGCAAGCAGTCGGCATGACTCTTCCAGCACCCAGTGACCGACGGTAACCATCAGTCCACAAGACTCAATACGATCAATTAACCCATCCGGTAGGTCCCAACTCCCATCCGGTTGCTGGATACGCAATAACACTTCCGCGCTGACTAACTTGCCGCTGGTCATCTCAACTTGTGGTTGTAGCCAAATCGCAAATTGATGATTTTCAAGCGCATTAAGGATATCGCTCTCTTCCGTCAGTCGCTGTTGAGCAGCTTCCATCTGCTGCGGATCATAGAACTGAATCTGATTCTTCCCTTTATGACGCGCGGTAAACGCCGCAGAAATAGCACGACCATAAAGTTGTTCGGCGGTGATATCGCCATAGAACATCGCCACGCCGATGTTACAATGTGGGCGCAGTTGAATACGATCAATCGGCAAAGGCTCGCGCATGATAGTGAGTACTTGCTGACCTAACGTAATAGCGTGCCACGGCTCCTGCACACCGTTGGCGATAACAGCGAAGTCATAGCCACTGACCTGCGCGAGGATCATGCGCGGCGACAGCACCGACTTGAGTTTTTCCACCAGCGTAAGTAGCAGGATTTCCCGCTGCGCCTCTTTCAGCACACCGGCGGTGTCGCGCAGGGTTTCGCAGGTGATAATCATCAGCGCAGTAGTCTGTTTACGCGTCACCACCTGTTCCAGCATCTCCATCAGCAGGGCCTTGTTTGGCAAGTCCGACACCGGGAAGCGCATCGCGTTTTCGATCTGCTCTTCATAATGGCGCTGCAACAGTTGCTGGTTAAGGTTATAACTGCGCACCAGCATGCCTATTTCATCGTCCTGATGCAGACGCGGCAGCGCCAGCTGATGACCGATAATCTCCTGTGGTGGAATGGCGTTCAGCTCACGAGCAATATTGCGTAAAGGATGTAATATCAGTCGGTTAATACACCAGCTAATCGCCACTGTCAGGATGAGCGACAAAAGTAAGTAAATGGTCACTAACGTTGAGAGCGTACTCATCACGAACTTATACATGCGGAAGGAATCCGCCTGTAACACCAGATAGGCAATCGGTTGTGGGTTTGCCGGGCGCTCCAGCGAGTAGACGCCTAGCGAGATTTGCACCGGTAGTTCGAGCAGTCGGGTAACCATTACCGGCACCGGGCGTTCAGGAATAAAACTTTTACGCAGCGCCTGGAACTGGTTAGGCAGCACCACATCTGCGCGGCTGACCACGCCCGCAGGTTTGATGCTGGAGAGAATGGCCTCCGCCTGGGGAATATCCCCTTTGAGGATGGCTGAGGACAAGGGTTCGCGGACAGAACGAGCAATGCTTTCCAGTTGCGTAGCCGTGTTATAGCGATTCTGCTGTACCAGATGGAACAGCAAAACGGTGCAAAAAACAAAGACAAACACCAGAACAACGGCCGCCACCATTGCCATCTGCTTGATTGTTAACGAACGACTAACGCGCAAATTATCTCTCCCCCGGAAATCCCAGACTGCCGCCCGAGTATACCCGATCGCAGCGGCATTAAGAGAGGCGCTATCTGAAAACTTACCAGTCGGCGTAAGGTATCAGCGGCTGTGGCGGTAAATCCATATCGCCCTGCCATCCGGCGGCAGAATACCGTACGTAGAGCAGGAAATGGCTTGGCGCATAATCTTTCGCCTGCTGGATATCAATCGCCGTGCCGACAAACCAGTTGGATGTAACGCGTCGTTCAAGTAACGCCCGCGCCGTATAGCCAAAGCCCTGGCTGCTACTGCCACCGTTGGTCTGGTCAGCGGCGTCGTCTTTCCAGTCATTCGGAATCAGGTTCATCAGCGGATAACGCGGCATGGTTTTAGTGCGCGAGTGCGACCATGAGCCAGACGCGCCCAGCTCCCATGACCAGTTTTCCGTGCGCTCACGCCACATCACCGGTACGGCAAACGACAGATATTCCTGCGGGCTGTAGTAGCCGCCCTGCCCAAGTGAGTACCCACTCAGGTCTTTGTCGTAATGCCAGATCATGTTGTTCAGGCCGATAGTGACGCGACGATTATTCTGGTTGATGACTTTATAGTAATAGCCCGTCATCCAGCGCACGCGCCAGTTATCTTCGACATTTTTGCCGGTTAACTGATCACCGCTAAGTGATGCCCAGACGCCGTTTGCCTCGCCTTTATCATAGCTCAGACTTAACCCCACACCATCGGCACGTACGCCGCCCCATTTTTTCCCGGTATTGCTCGGAGAGTCTTTCTGTCCGCCGAAGGCAAGTAATGAACTGGAAATAGGTCGGCGATGGGCGTTAACGGTGTAGCCAAGCGGCCCGATATCATCGCTGTAACTAACGCCACCGACCACGTCCACGACATTGAAGCCCATCGGCGTGGTGCCAATATCCCAACTCCAGACGTCATTTCGCCAGCCGACCGCCACGCTTGCGCCAGAATCCGACTGACTGCGATTGCCGCTACAATCTTGTAACGTACAGGTCCCCCAGTTGTTGTCCCACGTGCCGTCGTCGTTGGTGGAGAAACTGCCGACATTCATATTGACGAAATCGCTGCGGAAGAACATTCGTCCGTCCGCATAGGGCGCATCTACCTGCAACATGGTGGTGTGCGCTTTCAGATCGGAGTATCCGCCAGTGCCGCTCGATCCCCAGTAGTCGTGCTCCAGGGTGACGTTAAGATCCTGCTGACGATAGAGGTCCGCCGCATCGCTACGTACGCCGCGTTTCAGCCAGTCATCTTTCTCGTCGTTGCGGGTCAGTCGGGTAAAGGTGTCGTTATCCTGCGGACGCGTCGTGGCCACACCGGATGCGACCATCGCGTCTTTGTAGGTTTCCAGCGCCTGCTTTGGATCGCCCGCCTGTGCTTCAAACTTCGCACCATCGCGCAGTACCATCGCGCTTTCCATCGACGGCGGCTGAGATTTTGCCTGCGGGATCAGCTTGTTAAATGTCTGCTGCGCCGCTGCGGTATCGCCAAGCTGCGCCTGCGCCAGCGCCACGCGCCGCTGAGTGTTCAGAGAGGCGTTATCGGTGGCGGGCAGTTTCGCCAGCTGGCTACGTGCCGCCGCTTTGTCACCAGCAGCGATATCCACTTCCGTCAGACCAAGAATGGCGTCGACGTTATTCGACTCGCGCGTCAGGACGTTCTGATAAGCCGCGCGGGCGGCGGTGTAATCGCGCCGTTGCTGCGCCCAGTCGGCCAGGGTGAGATCAATGCGTGTGGAAGGCGGCTGCTGACGCAGCATCGCTTCCGCTTCGGCTTCTTTGCCGCTTTCACGCAGGCGATTGGCTGTTTCCAGCACCTGATCGCTTTGCAGTCGGTTCACCAGTTCATGAATATTGCTGTTCCACTGCGCGCGCGGCAGGCTGTTGATATGCGCCAGTGCCGCCCGGTCCTGATCATGACCGGAGAGATACAGCCCGTAGGCGTAAACCTGCTCCGGGTCGTTCGGCTTCTGCTGCGCCAGATTGCGCATCAGAGTATCAGCCTGGCTGCGTTGTCCGGCCTGCCAGAGATCCTGCGAAAGTCGGTAAGTAATCCACACACTGCCGGGGTCCAGTGCCAGTCGCTGGCGCTGAAGTGCTGCTGCTTGCGCCCATTTGCCCTGTTTTTCCAGCGCTTCGGCCTGCTGTGACAAACGGTCGTTTTGCAGACTACGTTCAATATCGTCAACGCTGCGCCGCTGGCTGGCAGAGAGCGAGGCAATAAATGCTTCAGCCTTTTCCGGCGATTGCTGGCGATAAAGATTCGCCAGACCGCGCACGGCGTTGGTGTTGCCGCTGTCCATCCGCAGCGTCTGCTGATAATAACGTTCGGCTGCAGGGTAATCTTTGCGCGCCATCGCCACATCACCCAGCCCCAGCACCGCATAGCTGTCAGTATTATCTACATTGCGCGCCTGCTGGAATAACCGTTCCGCTTGATCAGGATTGTTCGCTTTAAGCGCGGCATCGCCCTGTTGGATCGCCAGCCAATAACGGTTCACTTTCAGCAGGCTGTTCCATTTGTCGTTGTTGCTGCTGTGCGGGTCCAGCGCGAGGGCTTTCTCCAGATTCGCCACCGCATTGGCGCGATCGCCTTTCTGAGAATACGCCTGGCCCAGCGCCCCCAGCGCTTCACTGTCTTTCGGGTTAGCACGCACCGCCAGTTGCAACTCGGGGATAGCTTTACCCGCCATGCCTGAATCCACCGCTGCTAAACCTTGCGCACGGGCACGGAAAGCAGGATCGGCCAGTTGTTTTTGTTGTTCTGCCAGTTGCGATTGTGCAGCAGCCACGTTGTCGCCATCGCTAAATACTGAGAGATATTTTTTCAGCGCCTGCACGCTGGCATCGCTGACAGGCATGTCTTTAATCTGCCCGTACCAGATTTTAGAAGCCCCCTCGCGCCCGGCGTTCGATTTCGCCATCTGCTCCAGTACGGCAAAACCTTCGTCACGGCGATCGCTGCTAAACAGCAATAGCGCCAGATTGTTTTGCAGGCCCGTATTGCCCGGCGTATCCGCATTGATGCGTTTTAGCTGATTAATCGCTTCGCCACGGCGAGCCGGAATTTTCGCCACGGTACTCCAGTACTCGACGGCAATGTCACCTTCCGGCGGCGCCCCGTTGAACAGTTTGTTGTAACCCGCCACGGCTTCTTCCGCATGCCCGGTGGTGGCCTGCAATCGTGCTTGTTGCAATGCCTGACGACCATCCGGCGAGGAAAGCAACATCGTCGTCCGCGACGATTTGTAAGCGTTTGAACTCGGCGCTAATTGCGACAATCGGTCGAGTTGTTTTTGCGCCCCATCAACATCACCCTGCCGTAACAGAGAGCGAAAACGGGCAGCAACGACGTCCGGGTTATTCGGATCAATAAGTTCCAGACGATACAGCGACTGCTGCACCAGGTCTTCGCGGTGAGTCGCTTCGCCAACTCGTACCTGCTCCAGTAGCTGTTGCTGGGCGGTTGGCGCCGCCTCGACCATCGGCATCACAGCCAGACCGAGGGAAAGTGTGAGGATGTTTAGTGTGAATTTGCGCATTCCTGGCCCCAGTCCGGTAATAACTCACCTTTTGTCGAGAAGCGGAAACGGTGTTGATCCCAGCCTTGTCCGAACAGGGTCAGCACATAATTGTAATAGGCATCGCTGCCAGGAAAGTTATCTGCCACACGCTGGCGCTGTACAGCCTGCGCGTCACGGTCCTGAAGAAACGGCAACATAGCCGCAGAAAAACCTACCGGCCCTTGCCCCTGCGCTTTACCCGTAGCGACATCAACTTTCTCCGGCGGATAGCCGTTCTTCTCAGTAAATGTCGCCATCGGTTTAAAACGCGCTAACAGCCGTGCTTTTTGCGGATCAGTATCTGGCATCATGCCGACCCACATATAAACGCGAATGGCGTCATAGCTGCTGATCAGCGTTTTTTCAGCTTTCAGCTGCCAGCCTTTATCTTTTTCATAACGCACCCAGTCAGGCGAAAAACCTTTCGGGGCAGTTTCCAGCAGCAAACGTTGATTCGTTTCGTGCAGCGTAGTCCAGGGCGCGCCAAAGCGGGTGAAATACTGCGCCAGCGTCGGTGGTAGATAACTCGGGTTCAAACGCCAGCTGTTATTCTCGGCAAAGCCGACTTTTCCCGGTAACAGCATGGACCCCAGCCCCGGCACCGTCACCACTTCCTCTTGCGCAATGCGTTTTAACAATGCGCTGCCGATGTCGGTATAACGCTGCTCTTTCCACAATCGCCCCGCCTCAAGCAACGACCAGGCCATCCAGATATCACCATCAGAGGCCGAATTGCTGTCCAGCACTTCCCACTTGCTGTTCTCTTTTTTGCCCCACAGCCAGGCAGGCAAATGTTCGTTTAAGGACCCCTGAGCAAGATTGTTCTGAGTCCAGTCAAGTAGGTTGTCAAATGTCGCACGATCATTAGCCGCCAGGGCAAAGAACATGCCGTAGCTTTGCCCTTCAGAGGTGGTAATTTTGCGTGCATCACTGGGGTCAATGACGCGCCCTTCCTGACTGATGTAATCCTTTTTGAACTGCTCCCAGGCAGGCCAGTTGCAGGCTGCCTGAACACTGAAGGCAGCCAACAGCAGCATCGTCACGATCCCACTACGCAAAACTTTCATCATCGATTACTCATTATCCGGATTAAGACGACGACGGCTGATGATGCGCAGCAGACGCCACAGTACCCATGCCAGCAGCACCACGCTGATTGCCGCCAGTATCGCCAGCAGAATCGGATGGTTCGCCAGTGCGTACCATAAACGTTCAAACCACGGCAGATGACCGACGTAATAGACGTCGCCAACGCGCAGGCTGTTAACACCGGACTCGCGAATCACCGCTACGGAACCAAACATAGTGGCGCGTTTACCGCTGTCGTTCACCGCATCGTTGAGCATCTCGTAACCGCGTGGACTATCCGCCAGTAATGCAATTACGCTGCGCTGGTCGTTATACGGTGACTGGAAGCCAATCACCGCCGCCATCGCACCAGAAGAGGTCAGCGTGGACTGAGTTTCTGCTGCGCGGTCGTTTTCGTCAGGTACAATGCCGGGGAACGGAGTCTGGCGCATCGGCGTTTTCACCCAGCTTTCGGTAGCCTGCACCAGCAGATCGATCTGCTTGTCATCTTTTAACTTGTCCGGGATACCGCCAATTATCATGATATCGGCGTCTTTCCCCTGAATGGTGCTGCCATCATCGGTCACCGTCAGGTTGATCGCCGGGAAGCCCGTCTGTGCACCAATAAAGCCCACCGTATTAAGCAGTGTTTCCATCTGCGCTTCGTTTGGTGTTTTTGGCATCACGGTAATGGTTTGCGACAAATCCGCCATCCGGCTGAACGGGAAGCCCGCATTAGCAAACGCGCGCAGATCCGGCATCGGGATGAAGTGGTAATACTTCGAGAAGTCGATGGTAGAGTCGTCACCAATCACGACGTGATTCTGCACCGGCTGGAAGGTAATACAGTTATCCACCGAACCACCCGGCATTGGGTTCATATACTCAAAATCGAAACGCAACTGGTTGGTCGCCCCCAGTTTCAGCGCCGGAATGGAGACATCGGTTTTACCATCCAGCAAACCTTGCAACACCGGGATCCGCAGCAGCAGGCGGTTCGCCTCCTGTTTACTGCTCAGGTTGAAAGATTGCAGGAACTGGTTGTTCAGGCTGATATCCATCCGCGAGCTATCTTTCACCGGCGGCATGGTGTAGCGATAGTTGATATCCATATCGATACCGGTGCTACGCATCAGGTAGAGATCTGGCGGCAAGTTCAGCGAGATATTAATCGCTGCCGGCTCCAGCCCGCTGGACTGTAACTGTTCTTCATAGGTTTTCAGCTCACCAAAGGTGACCGGACGATCGGTTCGCACCCAGTTTGGCGCATCGTACGGTTTACGTGGCAATAGCGGTTTAACATCGTTCACCACTACGCTGTCACCACGGAACAAAATATTGCCCTGAGCAATGCCTTTCGCCGCCTGCAATAGATCTTTGTCATCACGCCCAAAGACCACCAACAATTTGACGTAAGGATTCTCCGGATGGTTGATCATCTCAATCACCGGGGCTTTTACTGCCGGATGATCGCGCAGGAAGTCCGGTCGCTTGTCATTGGTCGCAAAGACAATCGCATTGCGGTCCGGAAGCTGATTATAGAGTACCGGGAAGTTCTGTCCGCGCCAGCCAGAACGCGAACCAAACCACGACGCAACAATCGCCGAAGCCTGTTGCAGACCAACATCCGGCGCACCAGCAAAAACTATCGGCAACGTATTGGCTCGGTTATCCCTCGGGTCGAAAAACGGAATCGGGAAGTGCGACAGATCATTTTTCACATTCAGTGATTGATATGTCAGATCCAGTCCGCTACTGCGTCCAACATCCAGCCAGAGCGTTGTGCTGGCCGGGTTTTCACAGACATCCTGATAATGACCAACAAACTCCAGCCGCACGCGGTTGAAGTCGGTGATAAACAGCGGATTAATCGGCATTTGCGCCAACGTCTTTTTACCCAACTGCTCTTTGGTCACTGGCAGCACGCCCATCAACTCATCGTTCAGATAGACTTTCAACTGTGACTGTATCGGCAGCAGTGATGGCGACGGCGTATATTCAAGGTTAAGCATCGCCTTCGTCACCACTTCATCACTGCGCATACCAAACTCTATGCTGCCGTTTGGGTTAATGCCACGCAGTACCATGCTACCCGGCGGCGGCGCGATTTGCGCAAAGGTCAGCTTCACATCGCGCGAAGGGCCATTCTGCGCCACGATGGGCGCGTCCGCGCCCTGCACGCCTGGCATCACCTGTCCGACCCGCGGATTTTGCTCCGCCTGGGCAGGCACAGTTGGCTCAGCATTGATCAGTGGTTGCGTCGTCGGTGTCGCCTGCGTCATGAAAGAGGGGAACGCACTCATCCCCATAGCCACTGCACAAATCCAGAATAGTTTTCTTTTCATCGCGTTATCATCATTGTTGAGCCAAAGCCTGATCCGATGGTTGTACCGTTTCGCTCCGCTCCGGGCGACGCGGAATGAACGAAACAACCCAGGAAACCAGAGAAGTCAGCACACGGAAAATGCCCTTCACCGAAGAAGGCGCAAACTCCGCCAGATGGCGGTAGCCACGGAAGCCGAGCTTCAGAATATCCAGCAGACTTTCCAGCGGCTTATCTTCCGGGTAGCTGTCCTGCCAGAGCGCCCATGTATCCGCACGGGCAAACGTACACTGCACAAAATCGATATGTTGCTGGGTAGTGAGCGGCATCAATTGCAGCCCCACTTCGTTACCCATCACGCGCGCAACCTGAGTCGGGAAGGCATACTCTTGCTGACCGCGTTTGAGCAGCAGATTCACTTTCTGTCCTTCCAGAATCTGCGCCTGACCGTTGATCTTGATCCCCAGGCCGCCGTCAGAGAAGTCCTGAACGGTGCAGGAGAAAAGATGCCCATCTTCCCGGGCAATCGCCGCTGGCATGGTCATCTCAACACGGTGTGAACGACGTACCTGCTTGCTTTCTACCGATACCGCTACTGCGCCGCCGAGAATAATCAGGTTGTAGAACACCCAAACCATACTAACGACCACGGTGAGCATTTCAGTCGGCGGGCCATAGAAGTAACGCCAGATGCCGACAGCAACACCGACCAGGTTGAGTAATACGAGGAAGATGTACGGTCGCGAGATCACCCAGTCGACGTACTCTTCCTCCACCAGACCACCTTTGGCGGTGACGTTAAATTTGCCTTTGTGCGGGTTAATCAGCGCCACCAGCGTCGGCGGGGCGATATACCAGGCGAGCACCGTCTCGTAGATTTCACTCCAGAAGGAGTGGCGATATTTACCCTGAATCTTCGAGTTGGTCAGGCTGGCGTGAATCATATGCGGCAGCACAAACAGGGCAATCATCAACGCAGGCGCGTAAATGATGTAGGCGTGCAGCAGCAGGAACGCCAGCGGTGCGGTCAGGAAGATCAACCGTGGAATCCCCGACAAGAAGTGGAACATAGCGTTGACGTAGCACAGCCGCTGAGCGAACTTCAGTCCTTTACCAGTAAGCGGGTTATCAAGACGGAAGATTTGCACCATTCCGCGCGCCCAACGGATACGTTGCCCAATGTGCGCCGAAAGGCTTTCAGTCGCCAGCCCCGCCGCCTGGGGAATACGCATATAAGCGGAAGTGTAGCCACGACGGTGTAAACGCAGAGAAGTATGCGCATCTTCAGTCACGGTTTCGACCGCGATGCCGCCAATCTCGTCCAACGGCTTACGACGAATCACCGCACAGGAACCGCAGAAGAAAGTGGCATCCCACATGTCATTACCGTCCTGCACCAGACCGTAGAACAGCGTGCCTTCGTTCGGCGTTTTACGAAAACGCCCCAGGTTGCGTTCGAACGGATCTGGTGAGAAGAAGTGGTGAGGCGTCTGCATCATCGCCAACTGCTTTTCTTTCAGGAACCAGCCCATGGTCATTTGCAGGAACGAGCGTGTGGGAACGTGGTCGCAGTCGAAAATCGACACGAACTCGCCTTTGGCATATTTCAGTGCATTGTTGATGTTGCCTGCTTTCGCATGTTCATGCGTCGTTCGGGCGATATATTTCACCCCCACGTTTTGCGCAAACTGGCGAAACTCTTCCCTGCCGCCGTCATCGAGGATCCAGATGTTGAGTTTGTCTTTCGGCCAGTCGATACCCAGCGAAGCATAAATGGTGTTTTTCACCACGCTGAGATCTTCGTTGTAGGTCGGTACAAAGATATCCACCGACGGCCATTGCGACATGTCTTTCGGCAGCGGTACTGGCTGACGATTCAGTGGCCATACCACCTGGAAGTAGCCAAGCACCAGCACAATCCACGCATAAGTTTCCGCAAATAGCAGGATTAAGCCACATACCAGGCTGACCGGATCATCCCAGTTCAACGTCGAGGTATATCGCCACCAGATATAGCGACACGAGACAGTCAGCGACAGCACAATCAACATCAACGCCGAGAAGCGCCCTGGCATACGCCGCACCATTAGCGCCACGCCCCACAGCAACATCAGGAAGATAAATTGCGACAACGGGTTAAAAGGCTGAGTGACGCAAATTAGCGCCAGAATCAGCGAGAAAGTCACAATAACACCAAGAATAAAACGCCGTGCTCCGGCGCTCAGATGGCCCAGTTCTTTTTTCTCATCAAGATGTTGCGTGTTCTGGCTGACACGTTCTGGTAGTTTGTCCATCCATTGATGGTAACGCCCACGGATATTCTGCAGGCCAGAAAATGCCCGCCAGCGTGGTTTTGGCGTCTCTCTGCGTGAAGCGCCGATCAACAACCAGCAAGTCTGAATGACATAGCGGACTGGATCCAACGGGCGCGGACGCGAAGCGTTGATATGTGGGTAAAGGTTTTTATGTTCTGCGCGGATACGCTGCCAGCGCGGGTGTTCAAGCGGAATGAACACCCAGGCCAGGATCAGCCAAAAACAGCCAAGCGTCGCGCTGAAAGCCGATGCGCCGTGACGACGATAATCCCGATAACGCCCGATAAGACGCGCGTTGACCGGCGGGATAAGCAACCACCGGGTCAAGATACTCATGACGCGCTCCCAACTGGCTTTTTCAGACCGGAATAGTTCAACAGGCACCAGTTTGCCAGCGTCAGAACTTCCTCCGCCGCCAGCGCATCACTGCGGTATTCACCTAACGGCTGTTTCGCCGCCAGGCATTCAGCCATCGCTTCATCGCGATGAATCAACATTGGCAGTAACCGGCGCTGGCTTTGCAACCACAACTGGTAAATATCTTCCTGTACCTGGCTGCCAATGCGGAAATCATTAATCAATATATGCGCGCCAGCAGGCAGTGCTTGCTGATGCAGCCGAATATGGCAGTTAGCATCCACTTTAACGATTGCCAGCGAGTGATCGCACAGGCTCAGGATTTGATGCGTTATCTGCGAGGCGTCGCGCGGTAAGTCGATCAAAATCCATTGATAACGCCCACTGGCCTGCAGCTGCTGCAAGCCTTCGCAAATTGCACCCAACTGACTTTGCCAGTGCTGGGGATTCTCTTGCTCTTCAATGGTTAACTGACCAAAAGGCAGTAGATCGAGCTGCGAGGTATAGCGCATCCCGGCATCTCGCCAGTCCTGACCATCCAGTATGGCTCTGGCCCAGCCCTGACGATGGGTAAAATCAACGTTGAACGACAAGCGCAACAAATTGTCCGGGCAGGCATCAACCACCAGGACATTTTCTCCCAACATTTGCAATGCCCAGGCCAACGCGGCGGTGATGGTTGTTGTACCCACACCTCCCCGCGCCCCCTGTAATCCCAGTACGGCCATTCACTACTCCCCTACTTCTGTTGCGCAAACTCAGCCAACAATGGCCAGCGTTTTAACGCCGCTGCTAACTGCTCACGCTGAGAAATATCGGCATAATCGATATCAGGCAGTGAAAACGCCTGCTTTAACGCCAAAATATCATTCTGAAAGATATAGCCTATCGCGGGATCAGGCAGAGTATCCTGTTCGTTGTTATTCATTATGCTTAATCTCGAAAAAATATACCCGCCACGCATCAGTCAATTCTAATCGACAGAATTTTGCCCGTATAATGCCAGACGGCAATACGTAATCCGTTCATTTTTTAACTTTCATGTACGCAACTAACGAAAGTAAAAAACGAAAAGACTGATATCATAAGGCTTCCAGCCTGCTAAATTGATTCACATGCTAAATCTGATAAGTTTTAATTTCAATGGTAGGTTTATTTCTTAGCTTTCGCTAGTAAACTAATAATCAGACAAAATGGTGACTTGAGGGACGTTGTGGACCCTGTATTCTCTATCGGTATCTCATCTTTGTGGGATGAGTTGCGGCATATGCCAGCAGGCGGCGTCTGGTGGTTTAACGTCGATCGTCAAGAAGATGCTATCAGCCTTGTGAATCAAACGATGGCTTCTCAAGCTGAAACCGCGAAAGTCGCGGTCATTAGCATGGATAACGATCCCGAAAAAACCTTCAAATTAGATGATTCTCACGGACCGGAAAAAATAAAATTATTTTCAATGCTAAATCATGAAAAGGGGCTATACTATTTGCCCCGTGATTTACAATGTTCTATTGATCCCGAAAATTATCTTTTCATTCTTGTTTGTGCCAATAATGCATGGCAAAACATTCCAACTGAGCGGCTTCGTTCATGGCTGGATAAAATGAACAAGTGGAGCAGATTATACCATTGCTCACTGCTGGTAATTAATCCAGGAAATAATAACGATAAACAATTTTCATTGTTGCTGGAGGAATACCGCTCACTTTTTGGGCTTGCCAGTTTGCGTTTTCAGGGCGATCAACATCTGCTGGATATCGCCTTCTGGTGCAACGAAAAAGGGGTTAGCGCCCGTCAGCAACTCATCGTTCAGCAGCAAGAGGGTATCTGGACGTTAGTTCAGCGTGAAGAAGCGGAGATCCAACCACGCAGCGATGAAAAACGCATTCTTAGCAATATTGCTGTGCTGGAAGGCGCCCCCCCTTTATCAGAACACTGGCAACTGTTCGACAACAACGAAACTCTGTTCAATGAAGCCCGGACTGCACAGGCTGCAACCGTCGTTTTCTCTTTACAGCAAAATGGGCAAATTGAACCACTGGCCCGCAGCATTCATACCCTGCGTCGCCAGCGTGGTAGTGCGATGAAGATCCTCGTGCGGGAAAATACCGCCAGCCTGCGTGCCACCGATGAACGCCTGTTACTGGCCTGTGGCGCTAACATGGTTATTCCCTGGAACGCCCCGCTCTCCCGCTGTCTGACGATGATTGAAAGCGTGCAAGGGCAGAAGTTCAGCCGCTATGTTCCGGAAGATATCACTACCCTGCTATCCATGACCCAACCGCTGAAACTGCGCGGTTTTCAAAAGTGGGATGTGTTCTGTGAGGCGGTCAATAACATGATGAATAACACGTTGTTGCCTGCTCATGGTAAAGGCGTGCTGGTCGCTTTACGCCCAGTACCGGGCATCCGCGTTGAGCAAGCCCTGACGCTGTGCCGTCCAAATCGCACTGGCGACATTATGACCGTTGGTGGAAATCGACTGGTCCTGTTCCTCTCATTCTGCAGGATCAACGATCTGGATACTGCGTTGAATCACATTTTCCCGTTACCTACCGGCGATATTTTCTCTAACCGCATGGTCTGGTTTGAAGATGACCAAATCAGCGCCGAGCTGGTGCAAATGCGTTTACTTGCCCCGGAACAATGGGGGGTGCCACTGCCTTTAACTCAGGCCTCCATGCCGGTAATCAATGCCGAGCATGATGGGCGTAACTGGCGACGAATACCGGAACCGCTGCGACTGTTGGGTGATGCAGTGGAGCATTCATCATGATGACCATCAGCGATATCATTGAAATCATTGTCGTTTGTGCGCTTGTTTTTTTCCCGCTGGGCTATCTGGCGCGCCATTCCCTACGGCGCATTCGTGACACCCTGCGTTTGTTATTTGCGAAACCTCGTTATGTAAAACCGGCCGGTACGTTACGCCGTGCAGAAAAAGCCAGGGCTACCAAAAAATGACTCAATTTACCCAAAATACCGCTATGCCTTCTTCACTCTGGCAATACTGGCGCGGCCTTTCTGGCTGGAACTTTTATTTTCTGGTTAAGTTCGGCCTGTTGTGGGCGGGCTACCTTAACTTCCATCCGCTACTCAATCTGGTATTTGCCGCGTTCCTGCTGATGCCGATTCCGCGCTACAGCCTGCATCGCCTGCGCCACTGGATCGCCCTGCCAATCGGCTTTGCCCTCTTCTGGCATGATACCTGGCTACCTGGCCCGGAAAGTATTATGAGCCAGGGGTCACAAGTGGCAGGCTTTAGTCCCGATTATTTAATCGATCTGGTCACGCGCTTTATTAACTGGCAGATGATTGGTGCTGTCTTTGTTTTGTTAGTGGCCTGGTTATTCTTGTCGCAATGGATTCGCATCACCGTTTTTATGGTCGCCATTCTGGTATGGCTGAACGTACTTACGCTGGCTGGTCCAAGTTTCTCCCTGTGGCCAGCCGGTCAACCGACCACCACGGTAACAACGACGGGCGGTAACGCTGCGGCAACAGTCGCGGCAACCGGCGGCACGCCAGTAGTTGGAGATATGCCAGCGCAAACTGCACCACCGACAACCGCAAACCTCAATGCCTGGCTGAATAATTTCTATAACGCCGAGGCGAAACGTAAATCGACCTTCCCATCCGCGCTGCCAGCGGATGCGCAGCCATTTGAGCTTCTGGTGATTAATATCTGTTCGCTTTCATGGTCGGATATTGAAGCTGCCGGATTAATGTCACATCCGTTGTGGTCGCATTTTGATATTGAGTTCAAGAATTTCAACTCTGCAACCTCATACAGCGGTCCGGCGGCGATTCGTCTGCTGCGCGCCAGTTGCGGTCAGCCATCGCACACCAATCTGTATCAACCAGCAAATAATGACTGCTATCTGTTCGATAACTTGTCAAAACTGGGCTTTACCCAGCACCTGATGATGGGACATAACGGCCAGTTTGGCGGCTTCCTGAAAGAAGTTCGCGAAAACGGCGGTATGCAGACCGAATTGATGGATCAAACAAATCTTCCCGTCATTTTGCTGGGCTTTGATGGTTCGCCGGTTTATGACGATACTGCCGTGCTTAACCGCTGGCTGGACGTTACCGAAAAAGATAAAAACAGCCGTAGCGCCACGTTCTACAACACGCTTCCACTGCATGACGGCAACCATTATCCGGGCGTCAGCAAAACAGCGGATTACAAAGCGCGAGCGCAGAAGTTCTTTGATGAACTGGACGCCTTCTTTACTGAACTGGAGAAATCGGGTCGTAAAGTGATGGTCGTCGTAGTACCGGAACACGGTGGCGCGTTGAAAGGTGACAGAATGCAAGTTTCTGGTTTGCGTGATATCCCCAGCCCGGCAATCACTGATGTACCGGTTGGCGTGAAATTCTTCGGCATGAAAACACCACATCAGGGCGCACCAATTGTCATCGACCAACCAAGCAGCTTCCTGGCAATCTCTGATCTGGTGGTTCGCGTTCTCGACGGCAAGATTTTCACCGAAGACAATGTTGACTGGAAAAAACTCACTAGTGGATTACCACAGACTGCGCCTGTTTCCGAGAACTCGAATGCGGTGGTCATTCAATATCAAAATAAACCGTATGTTCGCCTGAACGGTGGCGACTGGGTGCCTTATCCGCAGTAATTACGAAAAAGGCCGCAGAGTTTCCCCCTGCGGCCTGGTCCGG
>NZ_RHJM01000028.1:0-165962 GCF_004212315.1 Escherichia sp. E10V5 | reverse complement strand
TGATTTTGTGATCCACTACATAGTCCCCAATTTAATATTGTCAACTATCTTCACAGAATCTCCACAATCTCTTCATTATCAGAATATACACCATGAATAAGATAAAAATACTTTCCCTCACTTTGGAGAAATGTATAATTGGCAAAAATGAGAATGATCGTTCTCACTAAGTGGAAGGACAGGAGACAGAAATGACCAGCAAGCTGGAGATACGTCACAAACAGCGTCAGGATGAAATCATCAACGCCGCCCGTCGGTGTTTTCGTCGCTGCGGTTTTCACGCCGCCAGTATGTCGCAAATTGCCAGCGAAGCTCAGCTTAGCGTGGGTCAGATATATCGTTACTTCGCCAATAAAGACGCCATTATTGAAGAGATGGTTCGCCGTATCATCGACTTTCGTATTGCCCAGATGGACATTGACGCGCGTACCGATCACTTCCCGGAAGTTCTTGCTTTGCGGAAATCCTTAAATGAGGACGACGACGCGTTGATGCTGGAAGTGGCTGCAGAAGCCACACGCAACCCACGGGTGATGGCGATGCTCGAGGAAGCTGACGCCAGAATGTTCGCTAACGGTTGTGCACATATGAAAAGAATGCATCCCCATCTTAGCGATGAGCACATTCGTTGCTGCGTTGAAGTGCTTGCCACCATGATGGAAGGTACGGTTTATCGTCGCTTAACACCGCAAAAAAGCGATCCCCAACGTCTGCAAAAAATATATCAGGACATTGTTAGTATGTTGATAAATTAATAAGAAAAGAATTAACCGATAGTGGGGGATATTAATCCCCCTTATTTCATTGCGAAATTCATTTCGCGATGCGGGTTCGTTATATCTGAATATCCCTGACATATCCTCATTAATTTTAATGGGGAGGGTATTGTTCACCCTGGAGAAAATAATGAAGTATATAGCAACGTCTGTAGTGGCAATGCTACTCTTATCTGGTTGTGATAATACGCAAAATAACAATTCATCCCCGTCGGAAACAGAAGTGGGCGTTGTTACGCTCAAATCTCAACCGGTTTCGGTAGTCAGTGAATTAACCGGGCGCACCAGTGCGGCACTCAGTGCTGAAGTACGTCCGCAGGTTGGGGGAATTATCCAGAAACGCCTATTTACTGAAGGCGATTTGGTTAAGGCCGGACAACCATTGTACCAAATTGATGCGGCCAGTTATCGGGCGGCATGGAATGAAGTCCGGGCAGCATTACAACAGGCACAGGCACTGGTAAAAGCCGATTGCCAGAAAGCGCAGCGTTATGCCCGACTGGTGAAAGATAACGGTGTCTCACAACAGGATGCTGATGATGCTCAGTCTACCTGCGCACAAGATAAAGCCAGTGTTGAAGCGAAAAAAGCCGCACTGGAAACCGCGCGCATTAATCTTGACTGGACCACGGTAACCGCGCCGATTTCGGGGCGTATTGGCATTTCGTCGGTGACCCCTGGCGCACTGGTGACCGCGTCGCAGGATACGGCGTTAACGACTATTCGTGGTCTGGATACAATGTATGTCGACCTCACTCGCTCAAGTGTCGATTTATTACGTCTGCGCAAACAGTCACTGGCGACCAACAGTGACACCATGAGCGTCTCACTTATTCTGGAAGATGGCACAACCTACAGCGAAAAAGGGCGTCTGGAACTCACCGAAGTCGCTGTGGATGAGTCTACCGGCTCGGTGACATTACGGGCGATTTTCCCCAATCCACAACAACAGTTATTACCAGGCATGTTTGTTCGCGCTCGTGTCGATGAAGGCGTGATGGAAGACGCTATTCTCGCGCCTCAACAGGGCGTCACGCGCGATGCTAAAGGCAATGCAACTGCGCTGGTGGTGAATAAAGACAATAAAGTAGAGCAGCGAACGCTCGAAACGGGAGAAACGTATGGTGATAAATGGCTGGTGCTGAACGGCCTGCATGACGGCGACCGACTGATTGTTGAAGGTTCCGCCAAAGTAACTTCAGGGCAGACCGTCAAGGCTGTTGAAGTTCAGGCTAATGGAGGCAACGCCTGATGTTTTCGCGCTTTTTTGTTCGCCGTCCGGTCTTTGCCTGGGTTATCGCCATTTTGATTATGTTGGCGGGTATTCTGGCCATTCGCACATTACCCGTCGCGCAATATCCTGACGTTGCGCCGCCGACCATAAAAATTTCAGCCACTTATACCGGTGCTTCAGCCGAAACGCTGGAGAACAGCGTGACCCAGGTTATCGAACAGCAACTCACCGGGCTGGATAATTTGCTCTATTTTAGCTCAACCAGCAGCTCTGATGGTTCGGTCAGTATTAATGTGACCTTTGAACAAGGTACCGATCCCGACACTGCACAGGTTCAGGTGCAGAATAAAATTCAGCAGGCTGAGTCACGCTTACCGAGTGAAGTGCAGCAAACGGGCGTCACAGTGGAAAAATCACAAAGCAACTTTTTGCTGATTGCTGCCGTGTATGACACCACTGACAAAGCCTCCAGTTCGGATATCGCCGACTGGTTGGTCAGTAACGTTCAGGACCCGCTGGCGCGCGTTGAAGGTGTGGGGAGTCTGCAAGTCTTTGGCGCAGAATATGCTATGCGCATCTGGCTTGACCCGGCCAAACTGGCGTCTTACTCGCTGATGCCTTCAGACGTGCAGAGTGCTATCGAAGCGCAAAACGTGCAGGTTACTGCCGGGAAAATTGGGGCATTGCCCTCGCCGAATACTCAGCAACTGACGGCGACAGTACGTGCGCAGTCTCGTTTGCAGACGGTGGATCAGTTCAAAAATATTATCGTGAAAAGCCAGTCAGACGGCGCAGTTGTTCGCATAAAAGATGTGGCTCGCGTTGAGATGGGCAGTGAAGATTATACCGCGATCGGCAAACTTAACGGTCACCCGTCTGCCGGGGTTGCTGTAATGCTTTCGCCCGGTGCGAATGCGCTGAATACGGCGACGCTGGTCAAGGATAAGATTGCCGAATTCCAGCGCAATATGCCGCAGGGGTACGCCATCGCATACCCGAAAGACAGCACTGAATTTATTAAAATCTCCGTAGAGGACGTAATTCAGACGCTGTTTGAAGCCATCGTACTGGTGGTTTGCGTGATGTATTTATTCCTGCAAAACCTGCGCGCCACGCTGATTCCGGCGTTAGCTGTCCCCGTTGTTTTGCTGGGCACATTCGGCGTTCTTGCGTTGTTTGGCTATTCGATTAATACCCTGACGTTGTTTGCAATGGTGCTGGCGATCGGCTTGTTGGTGGACGATGCCATTGTGGTGGTGGAGAACGTCGAACGCATTATGCGTGACGAAGGGTTGCCCGCGCGTGAAGCCACGGAAAAATCAATGGGCGAGATTTCTGGCGCACTGGTTGCTATTGCGCTGGTGTTGTCAGCCGTATTCCTGCCGATGGCCTTCTTTGGGGGATCTACGGGAGTAATTTATCGTCAGTTTTCGATAACCATTATCTCCGCAATGCTGCTTTCCGTGGTGGTGGCATTGACCTTGACTCCCGCGCTGTGCGGTTCCGTCCTTCAGCATGTTCCACCGCATAAAAAAGGCTTTTTCGGCGCATTTAACCGCTTTTACCGCCGTACTGAAGATAAATATCAGCGAGGCGTAATTTATGTCCTGCGCCGTGCTGCCCGAACGATGGGTGTTTATATCGTGCTGGGTGGCGGAATGGCCCTGATGATGTGGAAACTGCCGGGCAGTTTCTTACCCACTGAAGACCAGGGCGAAATCATGGTGCAGTACACGCTGCCAGCTGGGGCGACCGCGGCTCGTACAGCAGAAGTGAATCGCAAGATTGTTGACTGGTTCCTGGTAAACGAAAAAGCAAATACCGATGTCATCTTTACCGTTGATGGTTTCAGTTTTAGCGGCAGCGGACAGAATACCGGGATGGCGTTTGTCTCGTTGAAAAACTGGTCACAACGTAAAGGGGCAGAAAATACCGCCCAGGCTATCGCCTTACGGGCAACCAAAGAGTTGGGCACAATTCGTGATGCCACGGTATTTGCCATGACGCCGCCAGCCGTTGACGGACTGGGGCAAAGCAATGGCTTTACGTTTGAATTAATGGCAAGTGGTGCGACTGACCGTGAAACCTTACTTAAAATGCGTAATCAGTTGATTGAACAGGCTAATCAAAGCCCTGAATTGATTTCTGTGCGCGCCAATGACCTGCCGCAAATGCCGCAATTGCAGGTAGATATCGATAACAATAAAGCCGTATCGCTGGGGTTGAGCTTAAGCGATGTCACCAACACGCTGGCCAGCGCGTGGGGCGGTACTTATGTGAATGACTTTATTGACCGTGGTCGTGTGAAGAAAGTCTACATTCAGGGCGACAGTGAATTTCGTTCCGCGCCGTCAGATTTAGGGAAATGGTTTGTGCGCGGTAGCGATAACGCCATGACGCCGTTCTCTGCTTTTGCCACTACCCGTTGGATCTATGGCCCGGAAAAACTGGTTCGCTACAACGGTTCTGCGGCTTATGAAATTCAGGGCGAAAACGCGACTGGCTTTAGTTCCGGCGATGCAATGACAAAAATGGAGGAACTGGCAAACAGTCTTCCTGCGGGAACGACCTGGGCCTGGAGTGGTTTGTCATTGCAGGAGAAACTGGCCAGTGGTCAGGCATTAAGTCTGTACGCAGTCTCTATTCTGGTGGTTTTCCTCTGTCTTGCAGCCCTGTACGAAAGCTGGTCAGTTCCGTTCTCGGTCATTCTGGTGATCCCACTGGGGCTTCTTGGCGCGGCGCTGGCGGCCTGGATGCGTGATTTAAACAACGATGTTTACTTCCAGGTGGCGCTATTAACCACTATCGGCTTGTCGTCGAAAAACGCCATTCTGATTGTTGAATTTGCTGAAGCGGCAGTTGCTGAGGGCCATTCCCTGAGTCGGGCGGCATTACGCGCGGCGCAGACTCGTTTACGTCCAATCATCATGACCTCGCTGGCGTTTATTGCGGGGGTAATGCCGCTGGCGATGGCGACCGGCGCAGGTGCGAACAGCCGTATCGCCATTGGTACGGGCATTATTGGCGGTACGCTGACCGCTACGTTGCTGGCTATTTTCTTTGTTCCTCTGTTTTTTGTACTGGTGAAATGTTTGTTTGCCGGTAAACCGCGCCGTCAGGAGTAAGTTATGTTGCGTCGTTCTCTTATTTTTCTGGTGCTGTTGAGTGCGGGATGTGTCTCGCTCGATCCTCACTACAGCACGCCTAAATCCCCAATCCCGGCGACCTTGCCGGGAGCACAGGGCCAGGGAAAGGCAATCAGCCATGACTGGCAGCAGGTGATCCACGATCCCCGATTGCAGCAGGTGGTGACCATTGCTCTGAACAGTAACCGCGATGTGCAAAAAGCGATAGCTGATATTGACTCCGCACGGGCGCTCTATGGGCAAACTAATGCGTCGTTATTCCCGAGGGTGAATGCGGCCTTAAGTTCGACCCGCAGTCGTTCGCTGGCGAAGGGTACGGGAACCACTGCCGAGGCTGACGGCACGGTGTCCAGTTATACGTTAGATCTGTTTGGTCGTAATCAGAGTTTATCTCGGGCGGCGCGGGAAACCTGGCTTGCCAGTGAATTTACAGCCCAGAACACCCGTTTAACGCTGATTGCTGAAATCAGCACCGCCTGGCTGACCCTGGCGGCTGATAACAGCAATCTGGCCCTGGCAAAAGAAACGATGGCCAGTGCAGAAAACTCATTGAAAATTATCCAGCGCCAGCAACAGGTTGGCACGGCGGCAGCGACAGATGTCAGTGAGGCGATGAGTGTTTATCAGCAAGCGCGCGCCAGCGTTGCCAGCTATCAGACACAAGTGATGCAGGATAAAAATGCTCTGAACTTACTGGCAGGTACAACGCTTGCGGAAAATCTGCTACCGGGAACACTGGAAAGCCTGCCGGAACAGATGATAAGCCTGGTTCCTGCGGGAGTGTCATCTGACGTTCTGCTGCGTCGCCCGGATATCCAGGAAGCGGAACATAATCTGAAGAGCGCCAATGCCGATATTGGCGCCGCGCGGGCTAACTTTTTCCCGACGATTTCGCTGACTGCCAGCGCTGGAGTTGGCAGTGACGCATTGTCATCGCTGTTCAGCCACGGAATGCAGATCTGGTCATTTGCGCCATCGGTCACATTACCGCTGTTCACCGGCGGTAGTAATCTGGCGCAGCTTCGTTACGCAGAAGCACAAAAGCGTGGACTCATTGCCACCTATGAGAAAACCGTTCAGAGCGCGTTTAAAGATGTCGCTAACGCACTGGCACGGCGGACCACGCTTGAAGAGCAACTGGATGCACAGCGCCAGTATGTTAAAGCTGAACAACAAACGGTCGATGTTGGCCTGCGTCGCTATCAGGCGGGTGTTGGTGATTACCTGACCGTGTTGACGGCACAGCGCAGCTTGTGGAGCGCACAGCAGGAGCTGCTGGCATTGCAACTGACTGATTTTACGAACCGGATCACGATCTGGCAGTCGCTGGGCGGCGGCATGTCATCACTCAAGTAAGGAATAGTATGGCTAGAGTCTCTCTTTCATGGGCATTGATTCTTGGTCTTTTAGCCGGTATCGGCCCGATGTGTACCGATCTTTATTTGCCGGCTTTGCCGGAGATGTCAGAGCAACTGGCGGCAACCTCGACCATAACGCAATTAACGCTGACCGCATCACTGATCGGTCTTGGCGTCGGACAACTGTTATTTGGCCCTCTGAGCGACAAAATAGGGCGTAAACGTCCGTTAATCTTGTCGTTGCTATTGTTTATTGTTTCTTCCATTTTGTGCGCGACAACGAACAATATTTACTGGCTGGTGGTCTGGCGTTTTATTCAAGGGATCGCGGGGGCAGGTGGTTCGGTGCTCTCTCGTTCTATTGCTCGTGACAAATATCAGGGAGTAACGCTGACCCAGTTCTTTGCGCTGCTAATGACGGTGAATGGCCTGGCACCGGTGTTGTCGCCAGTGCTGGGCGGTTATATTGTCAGCACCTTTGACTGGCGCACTTTATTCTGGGTGATGGCTGAAATTAGCACCGTACTGTTGCTGGGCTGCCTGTTATTTATCAATGAGACATTGCCAGAAAATAAAAGGGGCTCATCATTGCTATTAACCGGACGAAGCGTGGTGCAGAACCGCCGTTTTATGCGCCTTTGCCTGATTCAAAGTTTTATGCTGGCAGGCTTGTTTGCGTACATCGGCTCTTCGTCGTTCGTGTTGCAGAAAGAATTTGGCTTTAGTCCAATGCAATTTAGCCTGGTGTTTGGCCTTAACGGCATCGGACTTATCATCGCTTCATGGATCTTCTCGCGCCTGGCGCGACGAGTTAACGCGATTATATTGCTGAGAGGTGGCCTGATAGCGGCAATTTTGTGTGCATTGCTCACGGTCTTATGCGCATGGTTGCAGTTACCCATTCCGGCACTGGTGGCATTATTTTTCACCATCGCATTTTGTAGCGGCATCGGCACTGTTGGCGGGGCAGAGGCTATGAGTGCAGTAGGGACGCAGGAATCTGGAACGGCGTCTGCGTTGATGGGGATGAGCATGTTTGTCTTCGGCGGTATAGCCGCGCCATTGTCGGGGCTTGGTGGGGAAACGCTGTTAAAAATGAGCCTGGCAATTATGGTGTGTTATACGCTGGCATTGCTGGTTGCTCTCACCAGAATCGACAATCAAAAGTAATGAATACCTCATTCTGACGGGGATTTACCCTGTCAGAATGAGGTACCGAATACTAACGATCTTTACGCCACGCATCCGCCGTCAATGCTTCGCCAAAGTGGCCGGAAATTAGCCGTTTGGTGAGTTCGTGCAGCGGCGATGCCAACACATCCGCAGTGCTACCGCGTTCGACAACTTCTCCCTGATGCATGACCAGCACCTGGTCGCTGATGTGCTTCATCATTCCGATATGCTGGGTAACATAAATATACGAAATACCCTGTTTCTCTTGTAACTCCAGCATCAGGTTAATTAGCTGCGAACGCATCGACATATCCAGCGAGGCGAGGGCTTCATCGGCAATAATCACTTTTGGGCGCAATATCAGCGCGCGCGCCAGACCAAGACGCTGTTTTTGCCCGGGGGCCAACATATGCGGATAGTAACTGACGTGATCCGGCAGCAGTCCGACCATCCGCATCGTTTCAATTATCTGTTTGCGGCGCTGTTCCGGTTCCAGGTCTGTGTTCAAACGCAGTGGAAAATCAAGGATCTGCGAAATACGTTGACGTGGATTCAATGAAGTCGACGGATCCTGAAATATCATGCGAATACGCTGGCTTCGGAAGGAATAATCGCCAAAATGCAGAGGATGATCGTCAATCAATAACTCGCCGCTGGTTGGCTCGATCATTCCTGCCAGCATCTTTGCCAGCGTCGATTTACCGGAACCGTTCTCACCAATAATCGCCAGTGTCTGGCGTTCACGCAGCGTAAAGCTCAATGGTTTTACCGCTTCGACTGTCTGACGGCGAAACCAGCCGGTCCTGTAGCGGAACGTTTTGCTTAAATTACGCACTTCGAGCAGAGTTTCTATCATCTCACTCTTTCTCCATGTTCAGCGGGAAATGACAGGCATAGAGATGATTTTTCGCTCCCGTCAGACGCGGCGTTACAATGCATTCTCGTTGTGCATAAGGGCAACGCGGTCCCAGACGACAACCAATCGGTAATTGTTCCAGCAGTGGGATTGCGCCCGGCAGGGTATTGAGGCGGCTTTTATGCGGCATCGCACTGCCAAAGTCCGGTATCGCGCGTATCAGCGCCTGGGTGTAAGGATGATGCGGCATTGTCACCAGCTCCTTACTTGGCGCGGATTCCACTGTCTGGCCACAATAAAGCACGTTAATTTTATCCGCCCATTGGCTAAGCATTTGTAAGTCATGACTGATAAGCAAAATGGTGGTGTTGCTGTTTTGGTTGAGACGCGTCAACAGGCGGAAAATTTGCGCCTGCGTTGTTGGCTCCATCGAGTTGGTCGGTTCGTCGGCAATCAGTAGACGCGGTTGATTCGCCAGTGCAATGGCTATCATCACTTTCTGGCATTCACCTTCGGTCAACTCGTAAGGGAAACTGCACATCGCATCTTTATGATCTTTAATCCCCACGCGGTGTAGCAACTCAATGGCGCGGCGTTTGCGCCAGCCAAAACGCTGCCACCAACGGCCTTTATAGGTCCAGGCCGGGATGTTCTGCATCAACTGGCGACCCACACGTTCCGATGGATCAAGACACGATTGCGGTTCCTGAAAGATCATCGACACGTTGTGACCAACCAGTTTGCGCCGTTCGCGTGCGGAGAGACGCAGCAAATCGATATCATCAAAACGCATTCGGTCAGCGGTAACACGCCAGTTATCTTTATTCACCCCACAAATCGCTTTCGCAATCAAACTTTTGCCGGAGCCGGATTCGCCAACAAGACCGCGAATTTCACCTTCGGTTAAGGTCATACTCACGCGGTCGACGGCTTTAACCCATTCATCACCGGTTTTAAATTCAATAGTCAGGTTACGAATATCCAATAATGGCATTATTCCACCCCCGCTATAATCGCACGACGAACGCCATCGCCAAGGAGGTTAACCAACAACACGCTAATCATAATTGCCGCACCTGGCAGCATTACGGTCCACGGGGCGACATAAATCAGTTCCAGCGCGTCACCAAGCATCGCGCCCCATTCAGGCGAGGGCAGTTGTGCGCCGAGGTCAAGAAAGCCCAGCGCGGCGATATCGAGAATTGCCATCGACAATGCGCGAGTGATCTCGGTGACCAGTCCGGCGGTGATGTTAGGCATCACCGCAAACCAGAGAATATTCAGCGTCGTTGCGCCATCCAGACGGGCGGCGATAACGTACTCTTTTTCCAGTTCGTCATGAACCATGCTGTAAATCGAACGTACCATACGCGGCAGCAGTGCCAACCAGACGGCAAACATGGCGTGCGATAAACTCGGTCCGGCAAATGCTACTACGATAATCGCCAACAGCAGGGACGGAATCGCCAGCAAAGTATCCAGAATATGGTTTAGTACCGCTGACCGCAGACCGTGCGTTGCACCGGCGAAGGTGCCAAGTACCAGACCACAAATCGTCGCGGCGAGCGTCACCATAAATGCGCCCCCCACGGTAGGTGCTGCGCCACTCAATAAACGGCTCAAAACGTCGCGTCCCAGGTCGTCGGTCCCAAGGAAGAACGAGACTTCGCCATAGCGTGACCATGACGGCGGCAACAATTGATAACCAAGAAATTGCTGGTCGATGCCGTAAGGCGCAAACCAGCTACCAAAAATACACAGCACCGCCAGCCCCGCGCAGCCGTACAGGCCGACCATCGCAGCGGCGTCTCCATAGAATTTGCGCCAGGCAGTACGCAGCGTGCCCGGCGGGCGCTTCTCGCTGTATACGCTATCGTAAGGCATACCATTCCTTATGTTTCAGAGGGTTAGCCATGGCACCCAAAATATCAGATATCACGTTAATAATAATGACCAATGAACCGCACACCATCACTCCGGCGGAAATGGCTGCGTAATCCTGCTGGCGGATGGCGTTAATTAACCAGCGCCCTAAACCCGGCCAGCTAAAAACCATTTCGGTGATCATCGCCAGCGTCAGCATGGTGGAAAACTGCAAGCCCAGGCGAGGAATAACCGGAGGTAACGCGTTATGCAGCACGTGGCGACGCAAAATAGTAAAGCGCGACAAACCGCGAGTCGCCGCCGCTTTCACATAGTTTTGGTCATAGACTTCGATGGTGCTGATACGCATCAATCGGATCACTTCAGTTGTTGGCGCAACTGACAGGGTAATCACCGGTAGCACCATATGGCGAAGTGCGCTCATGATCATTTCGTCCCGCCACGGTGAGTCCGAAAGCCAGGCATCAATTAACGCAAAGCCGGTAATCGGTTTCACTTCATAGAGCAGATCGAAACGCCCTGAAACGGGCAGCCAACCTAGCGTGAGTGAACAAAACAGCGTCAACAGAAGCGCCAGCCAGAACACCGGGATGGAAAAGCCCAGCAAGGCGATGGCGTTGATCAAGTTATCCTGCCACTTATGGCGTGTAATCCCGGCAATCATGCCCACCGGGATCCCGACAATCAGCGCAAAACCGAAGGCGAGGATGCACAACTCCATCGTTGCCGGAAAGACTTCTTTTAACTGTTCGGCAATAGGCTGGCCGTTAATGCTGGAAACACCAAAATCCCAGTGGATCAGTCCATTAAACCAGAACACCCAGGCATTCCACAGTGAAGCGCCTTGTAACGGCGCGTGTGGCGTGAAATAGCTCAAACTGAAGCCAACAAAGGTCAGCAGGAATAAGGTGACGATTAATAACAAAATACGACGTAAGGTGAAGATAATCATGGTTTTTTCACCTCTTCTTGCTTCTCGCGATACACCCCCGCGAAGGAGGCGTTACCGAACGGGCTCAGTACCAGACCTTTAATATCGTAACGGTAGGCCTGCAAGCGCAGTGATGAGGCCAGCGGCAGAATGGGTAGTTCCTGCGCCAGAATGCTTTGCGCTTCATCATAAGCTTCAATACGCGCCGCCAGTTGCTGCGAGGAGAGGGCATTACGCAACACGCTGTCGAATTTCGGATCGCACCAGTGGGCAAGGTTGGTTTGCGAGTGAATAGCCGCGCAGCTCAGTAACGGACGGAAGAAACTGTCCGGGTCGTTACTGTCCGTCGCCCAACCAGATAACGTCAGATCATGGCTCATATCCATCAACCGCGCCTCCTGAAAACGACCTTCTACCGGCACAATCACCACTTTCACGCCAACCTGCGCCATATCCGCCTGAATCAGTTCGGCAGTTTTCAGCGGACTGGGGTTCCATGCCTGCGATCGTGTCGGTACCCACAGTTTCAGCGTTAAGTTTTCCAGCCCCAACGCTTTCAGTTGTTCGCGCGATTTCGCTGGGTTGTATTCAGTAATTTTAGCCTCGTTGTCATAAGCCCACGAGGCGCGCGGTAAAATAGAGGCCGCAGTTTCAGCCGTACCATAATAGATGGATTGCATCAGGCGCTGGTTATTGATAGCCAACGCCAGCGCATGGCGGACAGCCGGATTATTTAGCGGCGGTTTGGCGGTGTTAAACGCCAGATAGGCGACGTTCATCCCCGGGCGTAGCGTTAAACGCAAACGCGGGTCGTCGCGCAAAATGGATAACTGGCTGGCGGCAGGCCAGGCCAGAACGTCACATTCACCGGTCAAGAGTTTCGACAATCGTCCTGTACCGCCGGAGCCTAAATCCACCACCACCTGCGGCATCAACGGTTTGCCACGCCAGAACTCATCGTGACGTTGTAAGCGAATATATTGCCCGGCGCGGTATTCCGACAATTGATACGGTCCGGTGCCGACCGGTTGACGGTCGAGTTGTTCCTGGCGATCTTCTTTCTCTAATTTCTGGGCGTATTCGGCAGACATTACCGACGCATAGTGGGTCGCCAGGTGCCATAAGAAGGATGCATCCGGCTGGGCGAGACGGAACTCAACGGTGTGATTATCCAGCTTGCGGACACTTTTAACGTTATCGGCAAATTGCAGACTGTCGAAATAGGGGAAGTTACTGCCGTTGACGTTATGCCACGGATTATTGCGGTCAAAAATCCGTTGGAAGGTAAACACCACATCATCGGCATTCATTTTGCGAGTGGGAGTAAACCAGGCGGTTTTTTGAAACGGGACATCGCGACGCAGGTGGAAGCGATAGGTTGCGCCGTTGTCGAGCACTTCCCAGCTTTCGGCAAGTTCCGGCATCAGGCGATAGGTATACGGATCGACATCCAGCAGTCGATCATAAAACTGGGCGGCAAGGGTATCGACAATTAACCCACTGCTCGCTTTGGATGGGTTAAAGGTGTTGACTTGCCCGCTGACGCAATAGACAAAACCGCTGTCGCGGATATCAGCATGCGGGGGGGATTCAGGCGCGGCTATTGCCTGACCACTCACAAGTCCAGCAATCACCAAAAGAGACGATAATACCTGGCGCATAATATTAAGGGATTTTATGTAAAGAGGCTATCTTACTAATATTTAATGACATTTGCCATTACCGTTTGTGTTCAGGGGTCGTAATGAGGGCCGTGTGGTTGGTCGTTGAACAGGTGGCGTCGCCATCTGTTCAACATTCGTACCCGTGATTTCTCTATAACTATAACTCACAGAACAACTTAGCGAAGAGCAGAGCGGGACGATCGTGAGAAACCCATTAAAGCAGGCTGCGGTGCGTGTCATTTATAGCCGGATGCGCCGTGAACGATTTATCCGGGCAACGATACTGACCGAGCGTCTGCAATTAAATAATTATTCATTACCCCATTGATTCAAAAACTCTGCGATTTCATCAATGCGCGCGGGATTAATCCCCGCTTCAGCGGCCATGTCATGCTGGGCTTCTTCGCTGATCTCTTCATTGTTCATCAAACGGGTGAGTAGTAACTGGAAGTAATGGGCCAGCGGTGTGCGTTCTGCGTCTGCGACAGGTTCTGCGCATTCAGTTGCGTATTCATCGGCAATATCGAAATATTTTAATGGGATATCGTGGTTCATTGTTTGCCCCTGGAGTTAATGCGCTAAGCATAAGGGCGGATGATAGCACTCGTGATCCGGGTCATACATCTTTTTATAGTTAATGGCGCGGCGCATTACCCTCAGGCAGGATAATGCGCCGTGTATCCGACTATTACGTTTCGCTCACCGGCGTTCTGTCACCATCATACAACGGCACTTTGCGATAGCGGCGGATCAGATACCACAAATATGCGCCGCCTAACGAAGCCCATACCAGACCCAGCGTCAGCGAGGTGGCTTCGAGGTTAATCCACAGCACGCCCACCGTCAGCGCGCCAACCAGCGGCATTAATAAATAGTGGAAGTGTTCCTTCCAGCTTTTATTCATTCCTTTGCGCCGCCAGAAGTGGTTGAACACCGACAGGTTAACGAAGGTAAACGCTACCAACGCGCCGAAGTTAATTAACGCTGTGGCGGTAACTAAATCGAAGAACAGCGCCGACATCGCGACAATCCCGACCATAATGACGTTCAGCGCCGGAGTCCGCCATTTCTGATGCACATAGCCAAACACGCGCTCCGGAAACACATTGTCACGCCCCATCACATACAGCAGACGCGACACGCTGGCATGTGAAGCCAGGCCAGACGCTAACGTGTTCACAAACGTGGTGCAGAGGAAAATCGACTGGAACAGCTTGCCGCCGACGTACAGCGCAATTTCCGGCAGCGCGGCATCCGGGTCTTTAAAGCGGCTGATATCGGGGAAGAACAGCTGCATAAAGAACGACGCCGCAATAAAGATAACGCCACCGTAGACCGCCGTCAGGAAGATGGCTTTCGGGATCACGCGTGCGGCGTCCGGCGTCTCTTCCGAAAGCGTGGTCACCGCATCGAAACCGAGGAACGAGAAACAGACAATCGTCGCCCCGGTAATAATCGGGATCAAGTGCGCGTTCTCGCTGATAAACGGCTGAAGTGACCAGACGGTGCCAACGCCTTCTCCTTTATGCAGCCCCTGAACCACCAGGAAGATAAACACCACCATGATGGAGATTTGCACCAGCACAAACAGGGTATTGAAGTTGGCGACCAGGTTGACGCTCTTCAGGTTCGCGGCAGTTAAGATGGCGACGAACGTCACCACCCACACCCACGGTGGCACTTCCGGGAAGAGGGCGGAGAGATAGATCTTCGCCAACAAGACGTTGATCATCGGCAAAAAGAGGTAATCCAGCAGCGATGACCAGCCGACCATAAAACCGACGTGCGGGTTAATCGACTTTTGCGCGTAGGTATAGGCCGAACCTGCCTCCGGGAACTGGCGAACCAGTTTGCCGTAGCTGATAGCGGTAAACAGCACGCCCGCCAGCGCCAGCAAATAAGATGCCGGAACGTGACCGTTGCTAATACCGGAAACGATGCCAAACGTATCGAACACGGTCATTGGCGTGAGATAGGCCAGACCCATCATCACCACCTGCCACAACTTCAGCGACTTGCGCAGTTTAGTTTTGCCGGGTTGCGCAGCAATATTCAGTGGTGAATTAATAGCCATAATTGTTGCCTCCCCTGCGTAATAAGGTTTGCGGTCGTGTCGACCTGAAATCAAACCTGTTTAGCAAGGGAAGCAAAGGGGGCGGAGTCCAGTCAGTCGCAGGAAGGGCGCACACGCAGCCTCCCTCGCCATGCGGGGATTTAATCATCGGCATCATCTCATTTCCTCGTCACAGTCTTAATCGTTAACGGAAGCCCGTTGCCGCCTGCGCTCCATAACGCGACATCCGGGAAATGTCTGGATTACCAGCAAATGTCAGGCCTGGCTCCGCTCAGGCCGATGAAACAACCCCGCAAGGGGTACTATGCGTTTTTCAACATCCACTCAATTTCTGTTTCTGTGATGAGGCGCTCAAACTGCAACAACTCATCATTTTTACAGGCGTGATACACATGGCAAAAACGCTCACCTAAATAGCGGCGCAAATGATCGTTCTCGATAAACTCCCACAGGGCATCGCTCTGGCGAATCGGGAAGGGTAAGCCTTCCTGCTCCAGCCCGTTGCCTTCTACTTCTTCCTGCAACGGCAGTTCGTTATCAAGGCCATGCAAAATACCGGCAAAAATCGCTGCCATCACCAGATATGGGTTGGCATCGGCACCTGCCACGCGATATTCCACGCGGTGGTTATGACGATCGCCGCACGGAATACGCAGGGCGACGGTGCGGTTGTTATGGCCCCACGACGCCTGCGTTGGCACATACATGCCTGGCTGGAAGCGGCGATAGGAATTCACGTTCGGCGCCAGCAGCGCCATTGATGACGGCATCAGGTCGATCATCCCGGCGAGCATCTTTTTCAGCAGCGGCGAATCTTCGCCTTCTGCGTCAGAAAGCACGTTCTCGCCACGATTATTTTGCATACTGATATGGATATGCATCCCGCTGCCCGCGTGCTCTTCATACGGCTTCGCCATAAAAGTGGCGTGCATCTTATGCTTTTCTGCCATCAGGCGCACCAGGCGTTTTAGCGCCAGCGCATCATCGCAGGCTTCCAGCACGTTATCGGTATGGTAAAGGTTGATTTCAAACTGACCCGGCGAGGCTTCGGCGACCGCACCGTCGGCGGGAATTAACTGTAACTGCGCCAGTTCATCAATATCATTGAGCACATCGGCGAAGTGGTTGAGGTTATCAACCGAGTAAACCTGACTTTGTGTATTGCGGTCATCGGTGCCGGGCGCGCAGGGCGGTTGCAGATACCCTTCAGCGTCGCGCTGGCGATCCAGTAAATAGAACTCCAGCTCTACCGCTACAACCGGGAACAATCCGCGCTGGCGTAGCTGCTGCCACAGGCGGTTAAGTACGTTCCGCGGCTCAACGTCAAAGGGAGCGCCATCTTCATCGACCATGGTCAGGAGTATCTGACCGATAAACTCTGGATCGGCGGCAGAAGGGGTTAAGGTACCGAGTATTGGCACACAAGTACGATCTGGTTCACCCATTTCCTGACCCAGGCCCGCTTCTTCTACTACATTGCCCAGAATATCCATTGCAAACACCGAGGCCGGGAAATAACACCCTTTCTCCAGCTTCTTCAGACTTGAAACAGGAATGCGTTTCCCACGGAAACAACCATTCAAATCAGTAAGTAAAACATCAACATATTGTGTATTCGGGTAGCGCTCCAGGTAGCGTTTCACTTCCTGCGTAAAGGCGCTACCCCGCCTCTCTTCTGACTGCTGAACAAAGTTCTCTACTTCAACGATATTGGTTTCCATGATTCTTCGCCTTTGGTTTGTTTTCCGCTCGTTAGCAAAGCGTAAAATATAATGACCACCATTCGAATCTGTATGCAAACTAAATGTTTGTCAAATGTTAAATTGAGTTTGCAAAAATGAAAACCCACTGCTAGATTGAAAAAATATTGAACATAAAGGTCATTTAAACCGCATTAATGGCGATAATTTAGTCCACTTTGTGAGATTGAGCATGGAAAATATAATGAACAATCCGGTTATCGGTGTCGTAATGTGCAGGAACAGGCTTAAGGGTCATACGACCCAGACTCTGCAAGAAAAGTACCTGAATGCCATCGTCCACGCGGGCGGTTTACCGATTGCGCTGCCACATGCGCTGGCGGAACCGTCATTACTTGAAGAACTGCTGCCTAAACTTGATGGCATTTATCTTCCAGGTAGCCCCAGCAATGTGCAGCCGCACCTATATGGTGAAAACGGCGATGAGCCTGACGCCGATCCCGGGCGTGATCTTCTGAGCATGGCGTTAATTAATGCCGCACTCGAAAGGCGCATCCCCATTTTCGCCATCTGCCGGGGGTTACAGGAACTGGTGGTAGCAACCGGTGGGTCGTTGCATCGCAAACTGTGCGAACAGCCTGAATTGCTGGAACATCGTGAAGATCCCGAACTGCCGGTGGAGCAGCAATATGCGCCGTCGCACGAAGTTCAGGTTGAAGAGGGGGGATTACTGTCTGCATTGTTACCTGAATGTAGCAACTTTTGGGTAAACTCTCTGCATGGACAAGGGGCGAAGGTCGTTAGCCCGCAGTTGCGTGTTGAAGCTCGCTCGCCGGATGGCCTGGTTGAGGCGGTGAGCGTCATCAATCATCCTTTCGCGCTGGGCGTACAGTGGCACCCGGAATGGAACAGTAGCGAGTACGCGCTTTCGCGTATATTGTTCGAGGGCTTTATCACCGCTTGTCAGAACCATATCGCTGAAAAACAGCGACTCTGACCACTACAGTTAAGGAAATGCAAATATGAGTGATGAGGGACTGGCGCCAGGAAAACGCTTGTCAGAAATCCGCCAGCAGCAGGGGCTTTCACAACGTCGTGCCGCCGAACTCTCCGGGCTGACTCACAGTGCTATCAGTACGATAGAACAAGATAAAGTCAGCCCTGCCATCAGTACGCTGCAAAAGCTACTGAAGGTGTATGGTCTGTCACTCTCGGAATTCTTTTCCGAGCCGGAAAAACCTGATGAACCGCAGGTCGTCATTAATCAGGACGACTTAATTGAAATGGGCAGTCAGGGTGTGTCGATGAAGCTGGTGCATAACGGTAACCCGAATCGCACGCTGGCGATGATCTTTGAAACGTACCAGCCGGGCACAACCACTGGGGAAAGAATTAAGCATCAGGGTGAGGAAATAGGCACTGTACTGGAAGGTGAAATTGTTCTGACCATTAATGGTCAGGATTACCACCTCGTCGCGGGGCAAAGTTATGCAATTAATACCGGCATCCCGCACAGTTTCAGTAATACGTCGGCAGGCATTTGCCGAATTATCAGCGCCCATACGCCCACCACGTTTTAATCTTTTTGCTTTTGTAGGCCGGGTAAGCGAAACGCCACCCGGCTAGCTATAAAGGCAATCTATAAAGAATGTCGCCAGAAATAAACGGGCTCATTGCCCGGGGATCTCTGCGCCCTGACGTTCACAAACTGCATATATCTGATAGACGTGAAACAGGAGTCATAATGAATTTTCATCATCTGGCTTACTGGCAGGATAAAGCGTTAAGTCTCGCCATTGAAACCCGCTTATTTATTAACGGTGAATATACCGCTGCGGCGGAAAATGAAACCTTTGAAACCGTTGATCCGGTCACCCAAGCACCGCTGGCGAATATCGCGCGCGGCAAGAGCGCCGATATCGACCGTGCGGTGAGCGCAGCACGCGGCGTATTTGAACGCGGCGACTGGTCGCAGGCCGCCCCGGCAAAACGTAAAGCGGTGCTGAATAAACTCGCCGATTTAATGGAAGTCAACGCCGAAGAGCTGGCACTGCTGGAAACTCTCGACACCGGCAAACCGATTCGTCACAGCCTGCGTGATGATATTCCCGGCGCGGCGCGCGCCATTCGCTGGTACGCCGAAGCGATCGACAAAGTGTATGGCGAAGTGGCGACCACCAGTAGCCATGAGCTGGCGATGATCGTGCGTGAACCGGTCGGCGTGATTGCTGCCATTGTACCGTGGAACTTTCCGCTGCTGCTGACTTGCTGGAAGCTTGGCCCAGCGCTGGCGGCAGGGAACAGCGTGATTCTAAAACCATCTGAAAAATCACCGCTCAGTGCGATTCGTCTCGCGGGGCTGGCGAAAGAAGCAGGTCTGCCGGATGGCGTGCTGAACGTGGTGACGGGGTTTGGTCATGAAGCGGGCCAGGCGCTGTCTCGTCATAACGATATCGACGCCATTGCCTTTACTGGTTCAACCCGCACCGGGAAACAGCTGCTGAAAGATGCTGGCGACAGCAACATGAAACGCGTCTGGCTGGAAGCGGGTGGCAAAAGCGCCAACATCGTTTTCGCCGACTGCCCGGATTTGCAAAAAGCGGCGAGCGCAACAGCCGCAGGTATCTTCTACAACCAGGGCCAGGTGTGCATCGCCGGAACGCGTTTGTTGCTGGAAGAGAGCATCGCCGATGAATTCTTAGCCCTGTTAAAACAGCAGGCGCAAAACTGGCAGCCGGGCCACCCGCTTGATCCCGCGACCACCATGGGCACCTTAATCGACAGCGCTCACGCCGACTCGGTGCATAGCTTTATTCGTGAAGGCGAAGGCAAAGGGCAACTGCTGCTGGATGGACGCAACGCCGAACTGGCAGCGGCCATCGGCCCGACCATCTTTGTGGATGTGGACCCGAATGCGTCCTTAAGTCGCGAAGAGATTTTCGGCCCGGTGCTGGTGGTCACGCGTTTCACATCAGAAGATCAGGCGCTACAGCTTGCTAATGACAGCCAGTACGGGCTCGGCGCGGCGGTATGGACGCGCGATCTCTCCCGTGCGCACCGCATGAGCCGCCGCCTGAAAGCTGGTTCCGTCTTCGTCAATAACTACAACGACGGCGATATGACCGTGCCGTTTGGCGGCTATAAGCAGAGCGGCAATGGTCGCGACAAATCCCTGCACGCGCTGGAAAAATTCACCGAACTTAAAACCATCTGGATAAGCCTGGAGGCCTGAAATGACCGAACATACCAGCAGTTACTACGCCGCCAGTGCGAATAAATACGCGCCATTCGACATACTGAATGAGTCAATCACCTGTGATGTTTGCGTGGTCGGCGGCGGCTATACCGGGCTTTCCTCCGCGCTGCATCTGGCAGAAGCGGGCTTTGACGTGGTGGTTCTCGAAGCCTCACGTATCGGCTTTGGCGCCAGCGGGCGCAACGGCGGGCAGCTTGTGAACTCCTACAGCCGCGACATCGACGTTATCGAAAAAAGCTACGGCATGGACACCGCCCGTATGCTTGGCAGCATGATGTTTGAGGGTGGTGAGATCATCCGCGAACGTATCAAACGTTATCAGATTGACTGCGACTACCGCCCCGGCGGCCTGTTTGTGGCGATGAATGATAAACAGCTCGCGACTCTGGAAGAGCAGAAAGAGAACTGGGAACGTTACGGCAATAAACAGCTGGAGCTGCTGGATGCCAACGCCATTCGTCGTGAAGTCGCCAGCGATCGCTATACCGGCGCGCTGCTGGATCACAGCGGCGGGCATATTCACCCCCTGAACCTCGCCATTGGTGAAGCCGATGCCATTCGTCTCAACGGCGGGCGTGTGTATGAGCTTTCTGCGGTGACGCAGATCCAGCACACTACGCCCGCCGTGGTGCGCACTGCCAAAGGCCAGGTGACGGCGAAGTATGTGATTGTCGCCGGGAATGCGTACCTGGGCGATAAAGTGGAGCCGGAACTGGCGAAACGCAGTATGCCGTGCGGCACGCAGGTGATCACTACCGAACGGCTTTCCGATGAGTTAGCCCGTTCGCTGATCCCGAAAAACTACTGCGTGGAAGACTGTAATTATCTGCTTGATTACTACCGTCTTACCGCCGACAACCGCCTGCTGTACGGCGGCGGTGTGGTGTACGGCGCGCGCGACCCGGATGACGTTGAGCGTCTTGTGGTGCCGAAACTGCTGAAAACCTTCCCGCAGCTGAAGGGCGTGAAAATTGATTACCGCTGGACGGGCAACTTCCTGCTGACCCTTTCACGGATGCCGCAGTTCGGTCGCCTTGATACCAACATTTATTACATGCAGGGCTACAGCGGCCACGGCGTGACCTGTACCCATCTCGCTGGGCGTTTGATTGCCGAACTGCTGCGCGGTGACGCCGAACGCTTCGATGCCTTCGCCAATCTGCCGCATTACCCGTTCCCCGGCGGGCGTACGCTGCGCGTGCCGTTTACCGCGATGGGCGCGGCTTATTACAGCCTGCGCGATCGTCTGGGCGTTTAAATTCAGATTAACAGTGAAGAGTCAAAAGGTGTGAAACATGAGCAACAATGAATTCCATCAGCGTCGTCTTTCTGCCACCCCGCGCGGGGTTGGCGTGATGTGTAACTTCTTCGCCCAGTCGGCTGAAAATGCCACGCTGAAGGATGTTGAAGGCAACGAATATATCGATTTCGCCGCAGGCATCGCGGTGCTGAACACCGGACATCGCCATCCTGAACTGGTGGCGGCAGTGGAACAGCAACTGCAACAGTTTACCCACACGGCGTATCAGATCGTGCCATACGAAAGCTACGTCACCCTGGCGGAGAAAATCAACGCCCTGGCTCCGGTGAGCGGGCAGGCTAAAACCGCGTTCTTCACCACCGGTGCGGAAGCGGTTGAGAACGCGGTGAAAATCGCCCGCGCCCATACCGGACGCCCTGGCGTGATTGCGTTTAGCGGCGGCTTCCATGGTCGTACGTATATGACTATGGCATTAACTGGAAAGGTCGCGCCGTACAAAATCGGTTTCGGCCCGTTCCCCGGTTCGGTGTATCACGTACCTTATCCGTCAGATTTACAGGGCATTTCGACGCAAGATTCCCTTGACGCCATCGAACGCTTGTTTAAATCGGACATTGAAGCGAAGCAGGTGGCGGCGATTATTTTCGAACCGGTGCAGGGCGAGGGTGGTTTCAACGTGGCGCCAAAAGAGCTGGTTTCTGCCATTCGCCGCTTGTGCGACGAACACGGCATCGTGATGATTGCCGATGAAGTGCAAAGCGGTTTTGCGCGTACAGGTAAATTGTTTGCCATGGATCACTACGCCGATAAGCCGGATTTAATGACCATGGCGAAAAGCCTCGCGGGCGGGATGCCGCTTTCAGGCGTGGTCGGTAACGCGAATATTATGGACGCCCCCGCGCCGGGCGGGCTTGGCGGTACCTACGCCGGGAACCCGCTGGCGGTGGCTGCCGCGCACGCGGTGCTCAACATTATCGACAAAGAATCACTTTGCGAACGCGCGAATCAACTGGGCCAGCGCCTGACAAACACGCTGATTGAGGCCAAAGAAAACGCTCCGGCGATCGCGGCAGTACGTGGTCTGGGGTCGATGATTGCAGCAGAGTTTAACGATCCGCAAACGGGCGAACCGTCAGCGGAGATTGCGCAGAAAATCCAGCAACGTGCGCTGGCGCAGGGGCTGCTACTCCTGACCTGTGGCGCATACGGCAACGTGATTCGTTTCCTGTATCCGCTGACCATCCCGGATGCGCAATTCGATGCGGCAATGAAAATTTTGCAGGATGCGCTGAGAGATTAATACGCAGAAGCGAAGGCCAACGCAATAATGCCTGATGCGCTGCGCTTATCAGGTCTACAAACGACGTATTGATTTTGTAGGCCGAATAAGGCGTTCACGCCGCATCCGGCAAGTTGCATTGCCCAAATGCTAAATCTGGTGCTTTTTCAACAACGCGCGGAACTGATGATAGGTTAACCCCAGCAATTCAGCTGCGCGCTTCTGGTTATATTTCCCCTGTTGCAAACTGAGCTGTAGCAACTCTTTTTCCTGCTGCATCTGAAACTCGCGTAAGTCCAGCGGCAGCGTCGGAAGCGAAGTAGTTTCTGAAACGACGATGGCTTCTTCAGATGGACGCCGTTTAAAGGGATCAATAATGATGTCATCAAGCGGATAATCGCTGGTGCCGTGGCGATACACCGAACGTTCCACCACGTTTTTCAATTCACGAATATTTCCCGGCCAGCGATAATTCAGCAACGTTTCTCTGGCGCGCTCGGTAAAACCCGGGAACAGAGGCAGTTTGATTTCCCGACACATCTGGATGGCAAAATGTTCTGCCATCAACATAATGTCGCTTTCGCGTTCGCGCAGTGGTGGCAGTTGCACAACATCAAAAGCCAGCCGGTCGAGCAGGTCAGCGCGAAAAGTACCTTCATTGACCATCGCCGGAAGATCGGCATTCGTCGCGCATACCAACCGCACATTCACCTGCAATGGCTGGCTGCCGCCAACGCGCTCCAGTTCACCATACTCAATCACGCGCAATAATTTTTCCTGCACCATCATCGGTGCCGTAGCGAGTTCATCAAGAAACAGCGTACCGCCGTCGGCACGTTCAAATCTGCCTGGATGACGTTTTTGCGCACCGGTAAACGCCCCCGCTTCGTGACCAAATAGTTCGGAATCCAGCAGATTTTCATTTAACGCCGCGCAGTTAAGGGAAATAAACGGCCCTTGCCAACGAGAGGAGAGATAATGCAGACGGCTGGCGATCAGCTCTTTACCTGTTCCGCGCTCGCCGATGATGAGCACCGGTTTGTCCAGCGGTGCGAGATGCGAAACCTGCTCTAAAACTTCGAGAAAGCTGTTCGCCTCACCGAGTAAGATATCTTTGTATTCTGTCATGATGAAATTCGCCACTTGTTAGTGTAATTCGCTAATTCATCCTGGCATGTTGCTGTTGATTCTTCAATCAGATCTTTATAAATCAAAAAGATAAAAAATTGGCACGCAAATTGTATTAACAGTTCAGCAGGACAATCCTGAACGAAGAAATCAAGAGGACAACATTATGGGTATTTTTTCTCGCTTTGCCGACATCGTGAATGCCAACATCAACGCTCTGTTAGAGAAAGCGGAAGATCCGCAGAAACTAGTGCGTCTGATGATCCAGGAAATGGAAGACACGCTGGTTGAAGTGCGTTCTACTTCGGCACGTGCGCTGGCGGAAAAGAAACAGCTGACTCGCCGTATTGAACAAGCGTCGGCGCGTGAAGTTGAGTGGCAGGAAAAAGCCGAACTGGCACTGCTGAAAGATAGAGAAGACCTGGCGCGTGCGGCGTTAATTGAAAAACAGAAACTGACCGATCTGATTAAGTCCCTGGAACATGAAGTGACGCTGGTGGACGATACGCTGGTGCGTATGAAGAAAGAGATTGGCGAGCTGGAAAACAAATTGAGCGAAACTCGTGCTCGCCAACAGGCATTGATGTTGCGTCATCAGGCCGCAAACTCGTCGCGCGATGTGCGTCGTCAGTTGGACAGTGGCAAACTGGATGAAGCGATGGCCCGTTTCGAATCTTTCGAGCGCCGTATCGACCAGATGGAAGCAGAAGCGGAAAGCCACAGTTTCGGCAAACAAAAATCGCTGGATGATCAGTTTGCCGAGCTGAAAGCTGATGATGCAATCAGCGAGCAACTGGCACAATTAAAAGCCAAAATGAAGCAAGACAATCAATAATAACATCCTGGCGGCGTCCGAACACGCCGCCGCTCATCCCTTAAGGAGTCCTTATGAGCGCGCTATTTCTGGCTATTCCGTTAACCATCTTTGTGCTGTTTGTTTTACCGATTTGGTTATGGCTGCATTACAGCAACCGCTCCAGTCGTGGAGAGCTTTCGCAAAGCGAACAACAGCGATTAGCGCAACTGGCTGATGAAGCAAAACGGATGCGCGAGCGTATTCAGGCGCTGGAATCCATTCTTGATGCTGAACATCCGAACTGGAGGGATCGCTAATGGCGGGTATTAATCTCAATAAAAAATTATGGCGCATTCCACAACTGGGCATGGTACGCGGGGTCTGTGCCGGGATTGCTAACTATTTTGATGTACCGGTAAAACTGGTACGTATTCTGGTGGTGCTGTCGATTTTCTTCGGCCTGGCGCTGTTTACCCTGGTTGCTTACATCATTTTGTCATTTGCGCTTGATCCAATGCCTGACAACATGGCGTTTGGTGAACAACAACCTTCCAGCAGCGAATTGCTGGATGAAGTCGACCGTGAACTGGCGGCCAGTGAAACGCGTTTACGCGAGATGGAACGTTATGTCACTTCCGACACCTTCACGCTACGTAGTCGTTTCCGTCAACTGTGAGGAAAGTTATGAATACTCGCTGGCAACAGGCCGGGCAAAAGATGAAGCCTGGTTTCAAATTAGCAGGCAAGCTGGTACTTCTTACCGCACTGCGCTATGGCCCGGCGGGTGTGGCTGGTTGGGCGATAAAATCAGTTGCTCGCCGACCGCTGAAAATGTTGCTGGCTGTGGCGCTGGAACCGCTATTAAGTCGGGCGGCCAATAAACTGGCGCAGCGTTATAAAAGGTGAGGGGAGTTCCGCAAAAATTGTTAGATCTCAGGCGTATAATGGATGGCAATTTTCATCCATAGAAGGATACTTATATGTTTAAAAAAGGCTTACTTGCCCTGACTCTGGTGTTTTCACTGCCTGTTTTCGCCGCTGAACACTGGATAGATGTTCGTGTTCCAGAGCAGTATCAGCAAGAGCACGTTCAGGGGGCCATCAATATTCCCCTAAAGGAAGTGAAAGAGCGCATAGCCACCGCCGTTCCGGATAAAAACGACACCGTGAAAGTGTATTGCAACGCCGGACGCCAGTCCGGGCAGGCAAAAGAGATCCTCAACGAGATGGGATATACCCACGTTGAGAACGTCGGTGGACTGAAAGACATCGAAATGCCGAAGGTCAAAGGTTAACAAATTATTGCCTGAGCGGTGTAAATAACGCCGCTTATTCATTTGATAAATCAAAATTAACCCACATTATTATCTCCAGTATCTAATCCTTTCTACGGCTTTCTGGCACAGGACAGCAATGAAGCGACTTAAAAATGAACTTAATGCGCTGGTGAATCGGGGTGTCGACAGACATCTGCGCCTCGCTGTAACCGGACTTAGCCGCAGCGGCAAAACAGCGTTTATCACCGCGATGGTTAATCAGTTGCTCAATATTCATGCCGGAGCACGCTTGCCGCTATTAAGCGCGGTGCGTGAAGAGCGCCTGCTGGGCGTAAAACGCATTCCCCAGCGTGACTTTGGTATTCCGCGCTTCACCTATGATGAAGGGCTGGCGCAGTTATATGGCGATCCTCCCGCCTGGCCGACGCCAACGCGCGGCGTCAGTGAAATCCGCCTGGCGCTACGTTTTAAATCGAATGATTCACTGCTGCGTCACTTCAAAGACACCTCCACGCTGTATCTGGAGATTGTGGATTATCCCGGCGAATGGCTGCTCGACCTGCCGATGCTGGCGCAGGATTACTTAAGTTGGTCGCGGCAGATGACGGGTTTACTCAATGGTCAGCGCGGCGAATGGTCGGCGAAATGGCGAATGATGAGCGAAGGGCTGGATCCGTTAGCGCCTGCCGACGAAAACCGACTGGCGGATATTGCCGCCGCGTGGACCGATTATCTCCACCAGTGTAAACAGCAGGGGCTGCACTTTATTCAGCCAGGGCGCTTTGTTTTGCCTGGTGATATGGCAGGAGCGCCCGCGCTGCAATTCTTCCCGTGGCCTGATGTCGATGCCTGGGGCGAGTCCAAACTGGCGCAGGCCGATAAACACACCAACGCCGGAATGCTGCGCGAGCGGTTTAATTATTACTGTGAGAAGGTGGTGAAAGGGTTCTATAAGAATCATTTTCTGCGCTTTGACCGCCAGATTGTGCTGGTGGATTGCCTGCAACCTCTCAACAGTGGGCCACAGGCATTTAATGATATGCGTCTGGCGCTGACGCAGCTGATGCAAAGTTTCCACTACGGGCAGCGTACCCTGTTCCGGCGCTTGTTCTCGCCGGTAATCGACAAACTGTTGTTTGCTGCTACTAAAGCGGACCATGTGACCATCGATCAGCACGCCAATATGGTTTCATTACTGCAACAACTGATTCAGGATGCCTGGCAAAATGCGGCGTTCGAAGGGATCAGCATGGACTGCCTGGGGCTGGCGTCAGTTCAGGCGACCACCAGCGGCATTATTGATGTTAACGGTGAGAAAATCCCGGCGCTGCGCGGTAATCGACTCAGCGATGGCGCACCGCTCACTGTTTATCCTGGCGAAGTTCCCGCACGTTTGCCTGGTCAGGCGTTCTGGGATAAGCAAGGCTTCCAGTTTGAGGCGTTTCGTCCGCAGGTGATGGATGTCGACAAACCGCTGCCGCATATTCGTCTTGATGCTGCGCTGGAATTTTTAATAGGAGATAAATTGCGATGACCGAACCGTTAAAACCACGTATTGATTTCGACGGTCCGCTGGAGGTCGATCAGAATCCAAAATTCAGGGCGCAGCAGACCTTTGACGAAAGTCAGGCGCAAAATTTTGCCCCGGCAACGCTCGATGAAGCACAGGAAGAAGAGGGGCAAATTGAAGCGGTGATGGACGCAGCGTTACGTCCGAAACGCAGTCTGTGGCGCAAAATGGTGATGGGCGGGCTGGCGCTGTTTGGCGCAAGCGTTGTTGGTCAGGGTGTGCAGTGGACGATGAACGCCTGGCAAACTCAGGACTGGGTGGCGCTGGGCGGTTGTGCCGCTGGGGCATTGATAATCGGCGCTGGCGTGGGTTCTGTGGTAACAGAATGGCGGCGCTTATGGCGCTTGCGCCAGCGTGCACACGAACGCGACGAAGCACGCGATTTGTTGCACAGCCACGGCACGGGTAAAGGCCGCGCATTTTGCGAAAAACTGGCGCAGCAGGCGGGAATCGATCAGTCTCATCCGGCGCTGCAGCGTTGGTATGCCTCAATCCATGAAACGCAGAACGATCGTGAAGTGGTTAGTTTGTATGCTCATCTGCTCCAGCCGGTTTTAGATGCCCAGGCGCGGCGCGAAATCAGCCGATCAGCGGCGGAATCGACGTTGATGATTGCGGTCAGCCCGCTGGCGCTGGTGGATATGGCCTTCATCGCCTGGCGCAATCTGCGTTTGATTAATCGCATCGCCACGCTGTATGGCATTGAACTGGGGTATTACAGCCGTCTGCGCCTGTTTAAACTGGTTTTGCTGAATATCGCTTTCGCGGGTGCCAGCGAACTGGTACGTGAAGTGGGGATGGACTGGATGTCGCAGGATCTCGCCGCGCGCTTGTCTACTCGCGCCGCTCAGGGAATAGGTGCCGGGTTACTGACCGCACGACTGGGGATCAAAGCTATGGAACTTTGCCGCCCGCTGCCGTGGATTGACAATGACAAACCACGTTTGGGTGATTTCCGTCGTCAGCTCATCGGTCAGGTAAAAGAGACGTTACAAAAGAGCAAAACGTCCGGCGAAAAATAGTGCACTTTCGGGCACTGATCGGATACCTTTACGCCGAAGTGCCCGTTTATCCATCGTTGTGTCAATGTTTGTTGACAGAAACCTTCCTGCTACTCGAATAGTGTCATATCATCATATTTATTGTTCTTTTTCATGTGAAGGTTCCCATGCGTCTGGAAGTCTTTTGTGAAGACCGACTCGGTCTGACCCGCGAATTGCTCGACCTACTGGTGTTAAGAGGCATCGATTTACGCGGTATTGAGATTGACCCAATCGGGCGGATTTACCTGAATTTTGCCGAACTGGACTTTGACAGTTTCAGCAGTTTGATGGCGGAAATACGCCGTATCGCGGGCGTTACCGATGTGCGCACTGTGCCGTGGATGCCTTCCGAGCGAGAACATCAGGCGTTGAGCGCATTGCTTGAAGCATTGCCTGAACCCGTGCTTTCTGTCGATATGAAAAGCAAGGTGGACATGGCAAACCCGGCGAGCTGTCAGCTATTCGGGCAAAAACTGGATCGCTTACGCAATCATACCGCTGCGCAATTGATTAACGGATTTAATTTTTTACGTTGGCTTGAGAGCGACCCGCAGGATTCACATAACGAACATGTAGTGATTAATGGACAAAATTTTCTGATGGAGATAACGCCAGTCTATCTTCAGGATGAAAACGACCAGCATGTCCTGACCGGTGCGGTAGTGATGCTGCGCTCAACAATCCGTATGGGCCGTCAGTTGCAAAATGTGGCTGCCCAGGATGTCAGCGCTTTCAGTCAGATTGTCGCCATCAGTCCTAAAATGAAGCATGCGGTAGAGCAGGCGCAAAAGTTAGCAATGTTAAGCGCGCCGCTGCTGATCACGGGTGATACCGGCACGGGTAAAGATCTCTTTGCTTACGCTTGTCATCAGGCAAGCCCGCGAGCGAGTAAACCTTATCTGGCGCTGAACTGTGCTTCTATTCCAGAAGATGCTGTAGAGAGTGAACTCTTCGGACATGCGCCAGAGGGGAAAAAAGGATTCTTCGAACAGGCGAACGGCGGCTCGGTTTTGCTGGATGAGATTGGCGAGATGTCGCCGCGAATGCAGGCAAAATTATTGCGTTTTCTCAACGATGGCACTTTCCGTCGCGTTGGGGAAGACCACGAAGTGCATGTGGATGTGCGGGTAATTTGCGCGACGCAGAAGAATCTGGTCGAGCTGGTGCAAAAAGGCATGTTCCGCGAAGATCTCTATTATCGTCTGAACGTGCTGACGTTAAATCTGCCGCCGCTGCGGGACTGTCCGCAGGACATCATGCCGTTAACCGAGCTATTTGTTGCCCGATTTGCTGACGAGCAGGGCGTGCCGCGTCCGAAATTAGCTGCAGATCTAAATACCGTGCTTACACGTTATGCATGGCCGGGTAACGTGCGGCAGTTGAAAAACGCCATTTACCGCGCACTGACGCAACTGGAAGGTTATGAACTGCGTCCGCAGGATATTTTGCTGCCGGATTATGACGCTGCAACTGTGGCCGTTGGTGAAGATGCTATGGAAGGTTCGCTGGACGAAATCACCAGCCGTTTTGAACGTTCGGTATTAACCCAGCTTTATCGCAATTACCCCAGTACGCGCAAACTGGCAAAACGTTTGGGCGTTTCACACACCGCGATTGCCAATAAATTGCGGGAATATGGATTGAGTCAGAAGAAGAGCGAAGAATAAGTGGGATAAATGCCTGATGGCGCAATACCATCAGGCATAATAATTTACGCTTTCAGTACCGCGAGAGCTGCTTCGTAATCCGGCTCGGTGGTGATTTCATTGACCAACTGACTGAAGATCACATTATCATTTTCATCAATTACCACAACCGCACGTGCTGCCAGACCTTTCAGTGGGCCTTCAGCGATCTCAACGCCGTAAGCTTGCAGGAATTCAGCGTTACGGAAAGTGGAGAGAGTGATAACGTTGTTCAGACCTTCCGCGCCGCAGAAACGAGACTGAGCAAACGGCAGATCGGCGGAGATGCACAGCACAACCGTGTTGTCGATTTCGGTTGCCAGTTGGTTAAACTTACGTACTGATGCGGCGCAAACACCGGTATCAATGCTCGGGAAAATGTTCAGCACTTTGCGTTTGCCCGCAAACTGACCGAGGGTGACGTCAGACAGATCTTTTGCCACGAGAGTAAAAGTCTGCGCTTTGCTACCCGCTTGTGGGATGGAATTGGCGACTGTAACCGGGTTGCCCTGGAAATGAACGATTTGTGACATGATTATCTTTCCTGTTTACATATAGTTAACGTCACGCCTAGTTTATGCTAACTGTCAATAACACAGCAATCGCTATTTGCGCTTAATCCGCAGACCACCGCGGCAACAAGGAGTAAAGATGAGAACCGTTAAGGTATTTGAGGAAGCCTGGCCGTTACATACCCCGTTTGTTATTGCGCGGGGAAGCCGCAGTGAAGCGCGCGTGGTGGTGGTTGAACTGGAAGAAGAAGGCGTCAAAGGTACGGGCGAATGTACGCCTTATCCGCGCTATGGCGAAAGTGATGCCTCAGTCATGGCGCAAATAATGAGCGTGGTCCCACAACTGGAAAAAGGGCTGACGCGCGCAGAGTTGCAAAAAGTTCTGCCTGCCGGTGCAGCGCGTAATGCGCTGGATTGTGCGCTGTGGGATCTGGCCGCAAGACAACAGCAGCAGACGCTGGCTGTACTTACCGGTATCTCTCTTCCTGAAACGATCACCACTGCGCAGACGGTAGTGATCGGTACGCCGGATCAGATGGCAGGCAGTGCCGCAGCACTATGGCAGGCTGGGGCTAAGCTGCTAAAAGTGAAGCTGGATAATCATCTTATCAGCGAGCGGATGGTGGCGATTCGCGCGGCAGTGCCGGATGCGACGTTAATTGTTGATGCTAATGAATCCTGGCGTGCGGAAGGACTGGCGGCTCGATGCCAGTTGCTGGCCGATTTAGGCGTCGCAATGCTGGAGCAACCTCTCCCGGCTCAGGACGATGCGGCGCTGGAGAATTTTATCCATCCATTGCCTATTTGCGCGGACGAAAGTTGTCATACCCGCAGCAACCTGAAGGCGCTGAAAGGGCGCTATGAGATGGTTAATATCAAGCTTGATAAAACCGGCGGCCTGACGGAAGCGTTGGCGCTGGCAACAGAAGCGCGTGCACAAGGTTTCAGCCTGATGTTGGGCTGCATGTTATGCACCTCACGCGCCATTAGCGCAGCATTACCGCTGGCGCCGCAGGTCAGCTTCGCCGATCTCGACGGGCCGACCTGGCTGGCGGTGGATGTGGAACCGGCTCTTCAGTTTACGACCGGCGAATTGCATCTTTAGGATGCCAGCGCAGTAAATTCGCCATCGCAAAAAGATATTTTTCGCTGGCTTCATCGGCGGAGATGGGGGGAAACTCAGCAGTGATACAGTGCAAGTTCAGGTCTGCACACCAACTGCCAAAGGATCCGGGGGTGTCGTAGCCGACGCTGGTTACCAGCGGCAATTCAAACGCCTGGGCCAGCCATTCACCTAATTCGCTGTGTCTGGGATCTTCAATACACGCCAGCGGATCGTGGAACGAGACGACCCAGGCGGGCTGAATGCGGTGAATGAGCTGGCATAACGCCTGGGTTTCAGGTTCGGAGCCGGGTTTATCTCCGGTCAGCAAGACAACGTCACGCTCTTCGGCGGCACTGTTCCAGCGATAAACCGTTTCACCTTCCTTCCAGTTCGCCGCGGGAAAGTTTCGGTTTAAATCCACACCATTAGCATTGGCACGTAGACCCAACTGGCAACCGTCGGGATTCACACACAGCACCACATGATGGCGGCGCAAAGACGGTGTTAATGTGCGTAATGCGCAGGAGAGGGCGACGACGGAAGAATTCTCATCGCCGTGGGTACCAGCAAGAATCAAACCACTTTCGCTGCTGGCGGCATGGGCGGGAAACCAGAGCAGCGGCGCACCCAATAATGAACGTCCGTAATGTTCAGTTCCTGGGGGGAAAGCGCCCCGTTCGGCGCGTGGGCGAGTCACGGTCATAATCGTCTCTGACAATAGAAGTATTACAGGCAGTGTTGTGCAAATTTTGTGGATTATCAAATCCTTTTCGACAACGATATGTTATCGATCTTTTATCACTTTTTTGCCGGAAGTTATTTGCATTTCTTTAAGGAGAAACAAATAATTACGCATCAATATTAACGTCGGTTTGAGGGTAACTTATGAAGCACTCTGTTTCAGTAACTTGTTGTGCGCTGTTAGTCAGCAGCATTTCTCTTTCGTATGCTGCTGATGTTCCGAGCGGCACAGTACTGGCAGACAAGCAGGAGCTGGTGCGTCATATTAAGGATGAGCCTGCATCATTGGATCCCGCGAAAGCGGTTGGTTTGCCGGAGATTCAGGTGATTCGCGATTTGTTTGAAGGACTCGTGAATCAGAATGAAAAAGGGGAGATTGTCCCCGGCGTCGCCACCCAGTGGAAAAGCAATGACAACCGTATCTGGACCTTTACCCTGCGCGATGATGCTAAATGGGCAGATGGCACACCGGTTACCGCGCAGGATTTTGTCTATAGCTGGCAACGTCTGGTAGACCCGAAAACGTTGTCCCCATTTGCCTGGTTTGCCGCGCTGGCGGGGGTAAACAATGCTCAGGCGATTATTGATGGTAAAGCCACGCCTGACCAACTTGGCGTCACTGCCGTTGATGCCCATACCCTGAAAATCCAGCTTGATAAGCCATTGCCGTGGTTTGTTAATTTGACGGCCAACTTTGCCTTCTTCCCGGTGCAAAAAGCCAACGTTGAAAGCGGTAAAGATTGGACAAAACCAGGGAAACTTATCGGCAACGGCGCATATGTGCTTAAAGAACGCGTGGTGAATGAAAAGCTGGTGGTTGTACCGAATACCCATTATTGGGATAACGCAAAAACGGTACTGCAAAAAGTGACTTTCCTGCCGATTAACCAGGAGTCCGCTGCCACGAAACGTTATCTTGCAGGTGATATTGATATCACTGAGTCCTTCCCGAAAAATATGTATCAAAAGCTGTTGAAGGATATTCCAGGGCAGGTTTATACACCGCCGCAGCTGGGGACTTATTATTATGCCTTCAATACGCAAAAAGGTCCGACGGCAGATCAACGCGTTCGTTTGGCATTAAGTATGACGATTGACCGCCGCCTGATGACGGAAAAAGTATTAGGCACCGGTGAAAAACCAGCATGGCATTTTACGCCAGATGTTACTGCCGGATTTACGCCGGAGCCTTCGCCGTTTGAACAAATGAGTCAGGAAGAACTGAATGCGCAGGCAAAAACTTTGTTGAGCGCAGCCGGTTATGGTCCGCAAAAACCGCTGAAGCTGACGCTGTTGTATAACACTTCAGAAAACCATCAGAAAATTGCGATTGCCGTAGCGTCGATGTGGAAAAAGAATCTTGGTGTGGACGTCAAATTGCAAAATCAGGAATGGAAAACCTATATCGATAGTCGTAACACCGGTAATTTTGACGTTATCCGCGCATCATGGGTAGGGGACTATAATGAACCGTCTACCTTCCTGACGCTGTTAACGTCAACGCACTCGGGAAATATTTCACGGTTTAATAATCCGTCATACGATAAAGTGCTGGCCCAGGCGTCGACTGAAAATACCGTTAAAGCGCGCAATGCCGATTACAACGCGGCAGAGAAAATTCTCATAGAACAAGCGCCTATTGCACCGATTTACCAGTATACCAATGGGCGATTAATCAAACCGTGGTTGAAAGGTTATCCAATTAATAACCCGGAAGATGTGGCGTATAGCCGCACAATGTATATTGTGAAGCATTAATATGATGTCATCTGGCGCGTTTATGCGCGCCAGATTTAACAACCCCGATAAAATACCTTCTTTTTTAAAATCCCCCCTATAAAAATCACACCCAAGATAATTATTTGAATTTTTCTGCCAATGTCCAGCATAAATAATAATCAAATATTTTATTTAAAAGGTGTATTACATACTCCCAATATAAGCTGTGCTTTACTTTTCTTTACAACGCAAGACGTATTGCGTTCCTTGTGAAAATTTTCATTCGCAAACAGACACACAGCTAAAATGGGGTGGTAAAATGAAAAAATCCTTAGCTATTCCTTTAGTTATCTCGTTATTACTCCTTCATTATCCTTCTTTAAGCCTGGCCGCAGAATCACTGCCCGATGCCACGTCGTTGGGGCTGGAAAACTTAACGAATGATCTCTCACGACAAGAATTGTTTGTAAAAATACTGGAATCGGATCCATCTCGTGATAAAGAGTTTGATTCCTTTGCGGTAAAAAAATATTTTAAATTTCCGGCTGATGTCGCTTACGATTCGGTATTGAATCAACCACGACCCAGTTCTTTATTTGGTGTGGATATCAGCCATCATAACGGTAAAAACTTCCCGATCGAACTGTTGGCAAAAAATAAGTCTGTGTTCTTGTATATGAAGTCCAGTCAAGGAACGCGTTATGTTGATCCTGAATTCGCCGGTTTTTGGCTGCGGGCTGGGGATACTGAGCGAGGGATAAAACTTCACCGTGGGGCCTACCACTTTCTTTCCAGTGGCACACCGGCAGACGACGCGGAATTGTGGGGACGCAAGCAGGCAATGACGTTTGTTAAAGTTATTAAAGCCAATGGCGGGTTAAGGGCGACAGATATGCCACCGGCGGTGGATGTTGAGTGGGATGTAGATTCATCAACAGGTAAGGACCGCTGGCAGAAGCGTAAACCCACTGAAATAATCACGATGATCAAGGCATTCACCGCGCAGGTAGAAGCCGATTTAGGGCGTAAACCGGTTATCTACACTGCGCGGGCGTGGTGGAAAGATGCCGTCGGCGGAGAAAAAAGTTTTGCCCAGGTTGCAGAACATAATCTGTGGCTGGCTGATTATTCTAATCAGGCACAGGCCAGCGAAACGCCGCGTTCAATTAACCAGACAAAATGGGCAATCTGGCAGTTTACCGATGCTGCGCAGCTTAATTTGGGATCAAGTCAGAAATTCGATGCCAGTATATACAAGGGCCCGACCGCTGAGTTTTATTCCACTCTGGGTGTGCAGGAGTTTTAAATCATGAACAGGCGATGGCCAAATTTATGTAAAACGGTCCTGGGGCTGTTAATTGCAGGAATATCACTGGGAATGACTGATGCCCGCGCAGATGACATTTGCAAAAATGGCGCAATGGTCCCTGATGAATATTGTCATTTTTTTGTCCACTATGGGCCAGAGAACCCTGGGAAACTGGATATCCGGATCAGTGATGCGTTAAAAATACCCGATCAGGATGCAGCGAAAACGCGCTCCATCGGGTTGATTATTGCAATTTCAAAATATCCACTATTACATGCAGATATTCCGGCAGCCGCGGTGGATGGCCAAAGAATGGCTGATTTTCTGATCAACGGACAGAAGTTTGATGAGGTTATTTTATTGAGAGATCAGGAAGCTTCATTAGATAATATTAATTATTTTTTAAAGGAATATTTACCTGCCAGAGGGATGATGTTTGATAAGAAAGCTCGCTTGTTAATTGCTTATTCAGGCCATGGTCGTTTTGGCACTCAAAATGGTAATTCTGATAAAGCACCTGCATTTGTATTGAGCAACGCTACGGATATTGATGGTTCAAAAGGCATGTATGAAATGCCAGCTCTGAACACACAACTTAATATTCTGGCAAAGCGTTATTTCCATGTTCTGACTTTAGTCAATGCCTGCTTTGGTTCTGGCTTGTATGGCATGACTATCGGCGCGGGTAATTCTAACTCGTACAGTAATCCAGGTGCCTATGCAATAGCTGCCGGTGATGATAAAACAGAGGTTTACTCACTGGAGGCAAAGCGCGGCAGTGTCTTTTTCGATACAATTATCAAAGGAGTAACGAATGGCGTTGCCGACGAACGTTTTGGTAAGTCGTATATGGTAAAAGTAGATGGAAAAAAGGAATACTACGCAGGAATAACCAGAACGTTGAGTTTATTTATCTATGTTAATGATCAATATTCAGATATTAATGAAAAACTGGATGAACAAGGTAAGGGATTACATTTAAGCGATGCCTGGATAGGTGCAACAGAAATGCCAGCGGGTCCAGGGGGATTCTTCTTCATCAATGAACCTGCGGCAAGTCGTCTGGATAATAAGACTCAGCTGGCTGCGGGTAAAGCAGGGGAGTTTACGAATATTGATGTAGCCTCATTCTCGATTGATAAGTCAGCCCCTGTCCCCGCAGATAATCAGGAAAATGATAATAAATCGATTGAGATTCCTTATGGCCCCGTAAGTGCAATTCCCAACCATCCTGACATTCGTATTTTTAAAACGCCGGAAATTTACCCGATTCACGGGCATGATATTTCTTCTAACGATGGCGAAATAGACTGGAAATTATTCCAGGAAAAATCGTCTGCGCGTTTTGTGTATGCGAGAGTGGTTGGCTGGAGAGGTCCTGATTCATCATTTAAGTCTCACTGGAAACAATTAGCTGATTCCAAATTTGACCGTGGAGGTTATTTCAAATTTGATTTTTGCCGCACACCTGAGGCGCAATTGGAAACGGCAAAAAGTCTCCTGCCCGCAGAGCCGAAAATGTTACCGCCCGGCATTTTATTGGTAAATCCTGAAGGTGAAGATACAACTCAACTAAACTGCTTTAAAAAATCTGGAATGGCTAATGCACGTAATGATATTTTGCGTTTTGCCGATTTAATCTACCAAAATTATCACAAAACCCCCATATTTTATGGAAATCATAATAACCTGTCACATTTCATGGATAGTCGATTCGAGCAGTATATGGTGTGGATGGGGTATTGGGGACAAGCTGGTGTGAAGCTTGAAGGACGCAATCCCTGGACGCTTTGGCAATATTCAGGGAATGAAACGGTACCGGGGATCGGTCACAGTACGGAGTCTGAAGTTTTCTTTGGTACTGAGGAACAATATGTTCAGTTTAAAGCTGGCGAGAATAATGTCGCGCTGGCTGCTGTTAATTGAATAATAAATAAGACTGGATGGCGAATAAGCATATCGCCATCCAGTTTCTGCAGGTTATTACTTCACCTGTTCTGGTAGTGTGTTATTCTCCATATACAACGTCTGGCTGGGGAAGGCAAAATCCGCGCCATGCGACTGTACAATATCGATAATTTTCAAATATACGTCCTGCTGGGCGGCAAGCCATTCGGCCCAAACCGTGGTTTTAGTAAAACAATAAACCATAATATTTAGCGACGAATCGGCAAACTGGTTGAAATAAACCAATAGGGTTTGCTGCTGGTCGATGGCGGGATGATTTGTAAGCATTTCGCGTACCGCTTCGACAATAGCGCCCACTTTAGCCGCATCTTCATAACGTAAACCAATGGTCGTAGTAATACGACGGTTGGTCATTCGACCGGGGTTTTCAACGCTGATAGATGAAAACAGTGAGTTCGGCACGTACAGCGGACGATGATCAAATGTGGTGATTTTAGTCATTCGCCAGCCAATTTCTGCCACCGTTCCTTCGATATTTCTGTCAGGAGAACGGATCCAGTCGCCAATACTAAAGGGGCGATCAAAATAGAGCATAATGCCGGAAAAGAAGTTGCTCAGAATATCCTTACCGGCCATACCTACTGCAAGGCCACCAATACCACCAAAAGTCAGCAAGCCTGAAAGGCTCATGCCGAAATGTTCGCCATAGAGCAGAACAATGACGACGATGATGCTGATTTTGATGATCCGCGACATAATCCGTGCACTGGTAATATCGCGGCCTTTTTTAATCTGCTTCCGTTCAAACTGATTGATTAGAAGGAATAACTTAACCGTCAGGATAAGGGCTATCAGTGACGTACAGATAAAATCAACGGCGTCCGGTGTGATAAATTTGAGTTTGTAGTTTTCGATGACATAATTAATGATGCTACCAACAGCACTGATAATTATGGTGTAGATTAAAAATTGCACTGCGTGGAATAAGAATCCTTTTCTTTTATGATTTCCACGGCGAAACCAAAAGCTCATAAGAATCAATGCTGCGCAGCTACCGAAAATAATGACCAGATTAAGCGCATTATTTGTAAACAGTTCAGCGATCATTGTTTTATTAGGCTCCTCCAGATTGTTGACGTCATGCCGGAAACCCCTGGCGGGGTTATTTTATCGCGATAATTCATGCATATCATCAATAGACAAGGAAGGAAGTAGCAACATTAGCTAATTTATCAACGAGTTGATGATATGTTACGCGACAATCTATTGCTTTCAGGGCAGACAACACCAAAATGTCATGGTATTGTTACACACAAGTAACAAAGGGTTTATCTGCAAAAGGATTACATTATGATCATGGCGAAACTGAAGTCAGCGAAAGGGAGAAAGTTTCTCATAGGTTTGTTGGCGGTTTTCATTATTGCGGCGTCGGTAGTGACTCGCGCGACTATCGGTGGTGTTATTGAACAATACAACATCCCGCTGTCCGAATGGACGACATCCATGTATGTGATTCAGTCATCGATGATTTTTGTCTATAGTCTGGTCTTTACCGTGTTACTGGCAATCCCGCTGGGTATTTATTTCCTCGGTGGAGAGGAAAAGTAAGTAAAAGAAAAGGCCCGTAACTTCGGGCCTTGAAAGTAAGTGACGAACGATTAATCGTCGTCTTCGTCATCCAGTTCGACAGGTGTCTGGTATTGGTCGGGTTTAATCACCAGCAGGTCGCAGCGAAGATGATCAATCACTTGTTCCGCCGTATTGCCAAGGAATGCCGCAGAAATACCAGTGCGTCCTACGGTTCCCAGAACCACAATCCCTGCCTGTAAATGCTCCGCTAAATCGGGAATCACTTCTTCCGGTAGACCTTTTTCGACATGCGTCATTTTCTCGTCAATGCTGAATTTCTGCCGCAGGGCTTTCATCGCCAGTAAATGTTGCCCGCGAATAGCATCGTTATAAACGCTTGGATCAAATTCCGGCAGTTCAATCGCAATATTGATGGGGGTTACTGGATAAGCACCAACCAGATGTACCTCGGTGTGGTTGACCTGGTCCGCCAGTTCGATCGTCTCTTTCACCAGTTTTTCATTGAGCGCATTATGATACGGCTCTTCGCTGGCGAGATTCACCGCCACCAGTGCCTTACCCCCTTCCGGCCACGGTTGGTCTTTCACCATCCACACCGGGCTTGGGCATTTGCGTAACAGGTGCCAATCTGTTGGCGTAAAAATCACCGCTTCCAGGCGGTCATGTTGGTGCGCCATTTTTAGCACCAGATCGTGCCCACCGCTAAGTACTTCCTGAATGATGGCTTCGAAAGGACGGTTATGCCAGACCACTTTAATTTCAATGGGAACGCCAGCGTTAAGATAATATTTCGCCTGCTCGTGGATCCACGCAGTACGCTGACTAATGACGCCCTGACGCATGGCGGTCCGCTCGTCCGGGGAGAGTAGGGTAGTCATCTCGTATGAGAAGTCATAAATAGGCAAAAAGGCTTTAATTTTGCCACCAATCCGTTGATGCAAATAAACAGCTCGCCGTAATGCGGGTTGATCGTCCTGATTAGGATCGATAACAACAAGCATGTTCTGATACATAGCCATACAGAGTCTCCTTACAACAACTGTCAATGCAGTTTGTATTAAAAGAGTAACCTAGATCTGGTGAATGAAACAGTGATGAACCTTCTGCCAGATCAATAAATGAGAAAAATTTAATGATATGACAGAAGGATAGTGAGTTATGCGGAAAAATCAGGCGACGTTGCGTGTATGACCGGCTAGTTGGGCCAGCGCATCGTTATTTTCGATGGTGATATATTTACCTTTGACTGCCAGCATGCCGCTTTTCTGGAAGCGCCCCAGCAGACGGCTGATGGTTTCTACCGTCAGGCCCAGATAGTTACCGATATCGCCACGAGTCATCGTCAGGCGGAATTCACGAGGGGAGAAGCCGCGTTGGGCAAAACGACGGGACAGATTATAGATAAATGCAGCCAGACGTTCTTCGGCATTTTTCTTCGACAACAGCAGGATCATGTCCTGATCGCCTTTAATTTCGCCGCTCATCAGACGCATCATTTGTTGGCGCAAATTTGGCATTTTACCGGACAGATCGTCCAGCGTTTCGAACGGAATTTCACACACCATCGAGGTTTCCAGCGCCTGGGCGAAGCTTGGATGATGACCGCTGCCTATGGCATCGAAACCCACCAGATCGCCTGCTAAATGAAAGCCAGTGATTTGCTCGTCGCCTTGCTCTGTAATGGTATAACTTTTAATCGTACCGGAGCGGATGGCATAAAGCGATTTAAGTTCATCACCAGCCTTAAACAGCGTCTGGCCTTTCTGAATAGGCTTCTTTCGCTCAATGATATTATCAAGCTGATCAAGCTCATGTTCGTTGAGTGTGAACGGGATGCAAAGCTGACTGATGCTGCAATCCTGGCAATGGATAGCACAACCGCCAGACTGAATGCGCCGTATAATTCGCTTTTCCGGGATCATAGGTCTGCTCAAGCCGTAATTGATATTTGTCAATTTTAACATCTTTTTAGGGAGCAAGTAAGTCTAAGCAAACCTTAACAGCGGAGAATTCCGATAATAGATGTAAATTTATGTCTATCTAATTGAAAAGCCTTAGATTGTTAAGGGTAACTTTACGTAAAACTGTGAACACGCAGGCACAAATTGCTTAATGTTTACAGTAAAAGATAACCTTCATGGCGCAATAGCCACTCTTTTCGCTGCACTCCGCCTGCATATCCTGTCATCGTGCCGTTTCGGCCAATGACCCGGTGACAAGGCACCACAATACTGATCGGGTTTGCACCGTTGGCTGCGCCGACGGCACGCGCGGCCCCTGGGCGGCCTAGTTGTTCTGCCAGTTGACCGTAATGCATTACCTGTCCACACGGGATAGTGCGTAGCGTTTTCCATACTTCCCGTTGAAATGGCGTACCGCCGGTGGCAGTGGGTAGGGAATCAATAATGCTTAGATTACCGGCAAAATAATCACGAAGTTTATCGCTTAACCCGCCGGGATTGGTGGCGGAAATACGCTCATAACCTTCTTTGCGATAATGGATGTCCAGCAATTGCACCATGCGATCGCTATACTCTTCCCACTCAACCGCCCGCAGACGAAATTGTTCATCGCAAATAACCCACAGAGGACCCAGTGGCGTGGCAATTTTTTCTTCAAGTAATCTCAGCATCCGTTCTCTCTTAAGATAAATGTGGGTAAACCCCCGACTAATCAGCAGACCGACAAGATACCATGCAAGCAACATTAGCAGCCATACCACAAGAAGATAAGAGGGTACGGTACGACTAATGAATAGTAGGTACCTGGATTAGTTTCCGGTTTGATCGATAGCGCTGAGGTGGATTTCCGGGCTAAATGCGTCTGCCGCTTCGTTACTTCTCCCGACACCAGCGAGAATGTGGTTTTCTGCAATGCAACAAATGAATAAAAAAATAGAGCCTGTCGACATCCGCCAGACTCTACAGTACACACAGCAGTGCATCCGCGTCTTGAATCCGGCCTGCTTCCTGTCAGCCGGTGACAGTGTTATAACGGTTTTGCCCATCAGTTGCCAATTTTCTTCAGTGACAGATTTCACGAAAATATAAGTTAAAACGGTCATCTCCTGATTGAATAATCATGCATCGTTAATCGACTGGTGAATTTAGCGGATGATTAACCTGTGCGGCGTTTAAACATATTGCAGAGTGATTTGCTGAAGTATATTTCAGGCGAAGTGCAACAAATTACCGTCATCATATATTGGTTGCTGTGATGGACAAATCGCCTTAATTAGGGCCTGTGCAGGCTCACTCCCGGCTTAAACTGTTCGATACTGCAACCAGGCTGGTATAAAATGCCCCGCCTGCGGGGACACTAGCCTGTATGGAGCAAGATGTTGCTTCAACTTGCGAAGTGAACGATACAGCAAGCATCAGATGTATGAAAAATTAACTCGTCTGGATCACGACGTGCGAAGGTACATAGGAGGTTACATGAACCTTGACGACAAATCGCTGTTTCTTGACGCCATGGAAGATGTCCAACCACTGAAACGTGCTACTGATGTCCACTGGCATCCTGTGCGTAACCAACGTGCGCCACAGCGTATAGACACGCTGCAACTTGATAATTTCCTCACCACAGGATTTCTCGACATCATCCCGCTAAATCAGCCCCTGGAATTTCGTCGGGAAGGTTTGCAACATGGGGTGATCGATAAGCTACGCAGCGGCAAATATCCGCAACAGGCTAGCCTGAATTTACTTCGCCAGTCGGTGGAAGAGTGCCGCAAAATGGTGTTTAGTTTTATTCATCAGGCGCGGGCGGATGGTTTGCGTAATGTACTTATTATTCACGGCAAAGGCAGAGAAGATAAGTCTCACGCCAACATTGTCCGTAGTTATGTCGCACGTTGGCTGACAGAGTTTGATGATGTACAGGCTTATTGCACCGCGCTACCGCATCATGGCGGCAGCGGGGCGTGTTACGTTGCACTGCGTAAAACAGCGCAGGCGAAACAAGAAAACTGGGAGCGTCACGCTAAACGCAGTCGATAATTCATTGACGCTTCCGCGCTATTGAAAATATCAAGCCGCCAGTACGCGGTTGCGTCCGTCATTTTTCGCCCGATACAACGCATCATCTACGCGTTTAAACAATTCATCGATACCTTCATTGCCTTCGTGATGTGCCACGCCAATGCTGACCGTAAAACGCGGTAAGCCAGAAATACTCACTTTTGCCACGCTCAATCGGATAGTTTCAGCGAGAGAAATTGCGGTATCCAGCGGAGTTCTGGGTAATAACAAGACGAACTCTTCACCTCCCCATCGAAACACCATATCGCCTTTGCGAGCGCAGCTTTCGAGTGTACGTGCCAGAGTGCATAAAACTTCATCACCTTTCTGGTGACCGTACAGGTCATTAATATGCTTAAAACGATCGGTGTCGATAAGCAGCAAACTGTAATCCTGAGCGATTGCGAGATGCTGCATCTGGCCTTGCTCGGTGATGTGATAAAATTGTCGGCGGTTAAGTAACCCCGTCAACGCGTCATGGTGAGCCGCGTGTTCCAGTTGTTGTTCCAGCCTTTTTTGCTCGGTAATGTCATGCACGATGCATAACATTAACTTGTCGCCATAAATCTCAATTGGCCCGGCATAAGTTTGCACATGGCGAGTGGAACCATCTGCCAGCTTATGGACAAAGTTAAGAGGTTTATGTCCGCCGGGTAAACGCGAAATTTCATGCATGACAGGCATCACGCGACGCCCAAGAATATTAATTTCCCAGGTGTGTTTCTGACAGATTGTTTCATGGTTATAGCCATAGAAATTGAGTGCGGCCACATTGGCGTCGACAATTTGGCCATCACGCGAGGGATCTATCAACAGCATTGGCGCGGAATTAGTCAGAAAAAAACGCGCATAAAACCCTTGTTTTTTACGCTGATAATTTGCAGATCGGCTGGCTTTTAAGCCCAGACTTGCGGGTGTCTCCATCCCTTCAAATATAATCACTTCCCCAGAATCACCAATCTCTTTGAGGGTTAACCGACAGCTTAGTGCTGTCTCTTCACCATTACGCTTGACCGTGAGAATTTCTACAATATCGAGTTGGTTATGCAGGTCTACGAGATATTTTGGTAGTTCGTTTTGGGAGGAGACGGAATAGAGGCCGGTTCGTAGCTGACTAAAAGTGAGTTCTTGCATCAACAGTTGCGCAGCGCTATTGGCATAAATTAACCGTTCCTCGAAGGGGGAAACGATCCAGACAGGACTGGTTAATAAGTCCAGGGTATTGAAGTTGTGCGTAGTCATTGAAATCCCGTTATTTTTATCAATTTTCTATTGTTATCTGATCGCAAAAATGCCACCACGAATGATCAGATAATTCTGATAATGATAGACGCTATTTAACACTTTACCCCTTTTCTAATCATGAAAAGTATTTTGCTTTCTGTATTTAGTTTTGACAGGATTTTATTAATCATTTCAGGGTAATGGGGTGAGGAGATGTTGCGTAAGATGACCAGAAGACTAGACTACAAAATAAAGCATTGATAATGGAGGCACTGTGGAAACGATTAAGGGAGCGGACATAAATGTACCGGATGCAGTATTTGCCTGGATGTTGGATGGTAAAGGCGGCGTTAAACCGCTGGAAAATACAGATGAGATAGATGAAGAGCATCCCTGCTGGCTCCACCTTAATTATGTGCACCATGACAGCGCGCAGTGGCTGGCAACGACACCATTGCTACCAAATAACGTGCGTGACGCGCTGGCAGGGGAAAGCACGCGACCCAGAGTCAGCCGTCTTGGTGAAGGGACGTTGATTACGTTGCGCTGCATTAATGGCAGTACTGATGAACGACCCGACCAGCTGGTCGCCATGCGTGTTTATATGGACGGTCGGTTCATTGTCTCGACCCGACAACGTAAAGTACTGGCGTTAGACGATGTAGTTAGCGATCTGGAAGAGGGTACCGGCCCGACTGATTGCGGAGGCTGGCTGGTGGATGTGTGTGATGCATTAACCGATCACTCCAATGAGTTTATAGAGCAACTGCACGATAAAATTATCGACCTGGAAGATAATTTACTTGATCAACAAATTCCGCCGCGCGGTTTCCTGGCACTACTACGAAAACAACTCATTGTTATGCGTCGCTATATGGCGCCGCAGCGAGATGTTTATGCTCGTCTTGCCAGTGAGCGCCTGCCCTGGATGAATGACGATCAACGGCGCCGAATGCAGGATATTGCTGACCGTCTTGGGCGCGGTCTGGATGAGATTGACGCGTGCATTGCGAGAACTGGCGTGATGGCGGACGAAATCGCCCAAGTGATGCAGGAAAATTTAGCCCGCCGTACTTACACAATGTCATTGATGGCAATGGTCTTTTTACCCAGTACATTTTTAACCGGGTTATTTGGCGTTAACCTCGGCGGTATTCCAGGTGGAGGATGGCAATTTGGTTTTTCGCTTTTTTGTATTCTGTTAGTTGTTCTTATTGGTGGTGTTGCTTTATGGTTGCATCGTAGTAAATGGTTGTAACAAAAGCAATTTCCCCGGGTTTCTGTATACAAAAACGCCGTAAAGTTTGAGCGAGGTCAATAAACTCTCTACCCAATCAGGGCAATATCTTCCACGCAGGTGAATGCAACGTCAAGCGATGGGCGTTGCGCTCCATATTGTCTTACTTCCTTTTTTGAATTACTGCATAGCACAATTGATTCGTACGACGCCGACTTAGATAAGTCGGCTTTTTTTTGTCTGTTATCTGTCAACGTCTACCCTTTAAGAGTCTACCCAATGACCAAAGGGAAATATGATGACACTCATTTATTTGCAAATTCCTGTCCCTGAACCGATTCCTGGCGATCCCGTCCCAGTCCCCGATCCAATCCCTCGTCCACAACCTATGCCCGACCCGCCGCCCGATGAAGAACCGATTAAATTGTCGCAACGTGAGCGTAGATCTGCGAGGATACGCGCCTGCTAACTTTGCGCTGATGACCACGAGAATAGATTGTGACCGCTTTTTCTACCCTGAACGTTTTGCCTCCCGCCCAGCTCACTAACCTTAATGAGTTGGGTTACTTAACCATGACACCAGTGCAGGCCGCCGCACTTCCGGCGATCCTTGCTGGAAAAGATGTTCGCGTGCAGGCGAAAACCGGCAGCGGAAAAACCGCGGCATTTGGCCTCGGGTTGTTACAGCAAATTGATGCGTCGCTGTTTCAGACTCAGGCTTTAGTGCTGTGTCCGACTCGTGAACTGGCGGATCAAGTCGCAGGGGAGTTACGTCGGCTGGCGCGTTTCCTACCAAATACCAAGATCTTGACCTTATGCGGCGGTCAGCCGTTTGGCATTCAGCGCGATTCACTGCAACACGCGCCGCATATCATCGTGGCAACGCCGGGGCGTTTGCTGGATCACCTGCAAAAAGGAACTGTTTCGTTAGATGCGTTGAATACGTTGGTCATGGATGAAGCCGACCGTATGCTAGATATGGGGTTTAGCGACGCAATTGATGAAGTCATCGGTTTTGCGCCAGCTTCTCGCCAGACGCTTCTCTTCTCTGCCACCTGGCCGGAAGCGATCGCCGCGATAAGCGGTCGTGTACAACGAGATCCCCTGGCGATTGAAATAGACACAACAGATGCTCTTCCGCCTATTGAACAACAATTTTATGAGACATCCAGCAAGGGCAAAATTCCGTTGTTGCAACGGTTATTAAGTTTGCATCAGCCAGCGTCTTGTGTGGTGTTTTGTAACACCAAAAAAGATTGCCAGGCTGTGTGTGACGCGCTGAATGAAGTGGGGCAAAGTGCATTGTCGTTACATGGCGATCTGGAACAGCGCGATCGCGACCAGACGTTGGTTCGTTTTGCCAACGGTAGCGCTCGTGTGCTGGTAGCGACCGATGTCGCTGCGCGTGGTCTGGATATTAAATCGCTTGAGCTGGTGGTGAACTTTGAGCTGGCGTGGGATCCTGAAGTTCATGTGCATCGTATCGGGCGTACGGCGCGTGCCGGGAATAGCGGTCTGGCAATCAGTTTCTGTGCGCCAGAAGAAGCACAGCGCGCTAATATCATTGCCGACATGTTGCAGATGAAACTTAACTGGCAAACGTTACCAGCCAGCAGGGACATTGTGCCGCTGGAGGCTGAAATGGCAACGTTGTGTATCGATGGCGGGAAAAAAGCCAAAATGCGTCCGGGTGATGTATTAGGCGCGCTGACAGGAGATATCGGGCTGGATGGCGCAGATATTGGCAAAATCACCGTGCACCCAGCGCATGTCTATGTCGCAGTGCGACAGGCTGTTGCTCATAAGACATGGGAGCAGTTACAGGGCGGTAAGATTAAAGGAAAAACTTGCCGGGTACGGTTATTCAAATAACGAAATGTTGAATTGCCTGATGCAAGGCTAAACATCTTGCCGGATGCGACGCTGGCCGCGTCTTATCCGGCATGCATAAGAGTAGCCCGATAATCTTACGCATCGGGCGTTATCCTGATTATTTCACTTCAACCACATTCAGCCGCAGTTCATCCAGCTGATTTTCGTCTTCTTCAGGCTGCCAGCCCGTCGGTTGTAGTGGGAGCTCTTCGCGATCAAACGCCAGATCACCGCCGTTAACCACTTCTGAACCGTGGGTAATGCCTTTGAAATCGAACAGACTGGTATCGCACAGATGAGACGGCACTACATTTTGCATCGCGCTGAACATTGTCTCGATACGTCCCGGATAACGCTTATCCCAGTCGCGAAGCATATCGGCAATCACCTGACGTTGCAGGTTAGGCTGCGAGCCGCACAGGTTACATGGAATAATCGGGAACGCTTTCGCATCGGCAAAACGCTGAATATCTTTTTCGCGGCAGTAGGCCAGCGGACGAATCACGATATGTTTGCCATCATCGCTCATCAGTTTCGGCGGCATCCCCTTCATCTTGCCACCGTAGAACATATTTAAGAACAGCGTTTGCAGGATATCGTCGCGGTGGTGACCCAGTGCGATTTTCGTGGCACCCAGTTCTGTTGCGGTGCGATAAAGGATACCGCGACGCAGACGAGAGCAGAGCGAGCAGGTAGTTTTTCCTTCAGGGATTTTCTCTTTTACGATCCCGTAAGTATTCTCTTCAACAATCTTATACTCAACGCCCAGTTTATCGAGATACTCCGGCAGGACGTGTTCCGGGAAACCAGGCTGTTTCTGGTCGAGGTTAACGGCAACCAGCGAGAAATTGATTGGCGCGCTTTGCTGCAAATTACGCAGGATCTCCAGCATGGTATAGCTGTCTTTGCCCCCGGAGAGGCAAACCATAATGCGGTCGCCATCTTCAATCATATTGAAGTCAGCAATGGCTTCGCCCACGTTACGACGCAGACGTTTTTGCAATTTGTTCAGGTTGTATATCTCTTTCTTCGTATTCTTTTGATTTTCTTGCATTATTTCAGTTCTCTGGTACTAAATGGGGCAAATTGGGGGCAAACTTTGCAACTACGATAACCGCGCATTCAACATGGCTACCTGTTCGTCGTTCATGTCCTCAATCCACATGCCGTAAATTTCATACACCATCTGCGCAGTTTCATGCCCCATCTGGCTGGCTATAAATGCCGGGTTCGCTCCTGCCGTCAACAGCCAGCAGGCAAAAGTATGTCGCGTATGGTACGGATTACGGCGGCGAATACCAGCACGTTTTACTGCTGCATTCCATCTCGCACCCAAACTGCTTACCGAGTAATAAGGTTTCTGTTTTCCGTTACACACTCTGGGCATGAAAACAAAATGCAGTTTTTGCTTTTCGGTTCTGCCGTACTCCCGATGATAAAAGGTGATTTCGCTTTTGCGATGATGCCCGGTCAGTTTGTATTGCTCCTTCAGTGCCTCAAGAGCAGGCTGTAGTAGTGTTACCGTCCGGATCCCCGCATTTGTTTTTGGGGGACCGAACATATCAAGTATCGTCAGGTTTCTTCTGACATTCACAATTCCCTTCTCGAAATCCACATCCTCCCACGCCAGAGCAGCCAGTTCCCCGTGACGAAGCCCGGAGTAAACGGCAAATTTCCACAAGTTCTGGCTCTGTCCTTTTTCACTTTCCATTAATGCATTGAATTCTGTTTTAGATAACGGATCAGGCTTTATTCTGTTTCGCTGTAATTTTTTTACTCCTTCAAATGGTTTGGTTGATATAAATCCCGACTGATACGCAAAACGTAACAACGAACAGAGCAGGGCAATATAGTTATCAACTGTGCGCACGGTTCTTCCTTTTTTGTTGGATCTTGGATTATCCAGGTAAAGCGTTTCTCCATGCAGCAGTTCATTCCGGTAGTTTAAGATATCGCTATAACGAATATGTGATATCGGGGTACTCTCACAAATTATTATCCTGAGTGTTTTTAATTGTGATTTCGTTTTCTTCATTGTGTTTGTTGTTAACTCTGTTTCTTTAATTTTTGTCCAGATATCACAAAGCTCGCCGAACGTTTTTATGACCCTCGTTGTCACCATTTTTGCCCCAGTACTGGACTGGGGAAAACGTCTTAAATACTCAAATTCACCGGAGTTGATTTCATGAACTATCAACGCTCTTAAATTTCCGGCCTTTTTAATGTTACTGTTAGTAACCTCCCAGCCTTTCAATGTTTCCCGACATCGTTTTCCTCGAAACATGAACCAGATGCGAATGTATTTACCTCGAATCTCGACACCTGTTGGTAATTTAGACATATCATGAGTCTTTGATAAACTGATTTATCTTTGGATAGTTGTACCAGATAATCCCTCGCTTACTGTCTGGCTTCCCTAAAGGAGATACTCGTTTGAAGTGGAAACCTTCCACCCAACAGTTCTGGCGGTATGCTTCAATTTGTCTGGCCCCCAGACCAGTGCGAAGCATCAGGCCGTATTCAACCATCCACTCTTCATTAAAGATTACTTGTGCCATCGCATCACCTCTGGCAGGCGCCAATGTTAGACTGAAATTGACGCCCGATGTTGATTATTAATAATCAGCTATGAAGTTTTAATTTGAATACAATGCAATTCACGAGGACTGAAGTTTCTCGCAATTAAAATTTATCAGTTTTACTTTCTGCTCTCTGGAAACGCCTGCTTCTTTTTTACCTGAGAGCATTTTTTCGCATTCTGATTTCGTTAGTTTAGATTTTGAATATCTTGTCCAGTTAGTAGGAGTGCCACCTTCCTTTTCAATAGTGGCGGTAATTTTATACATGAACACCTCCATTATTATTTCCAGTGGTTCGTTTATTCCATCTTTCGAGTGCTTCTTTTTCACTTCCACCATAACCGGTTCGGGATTCGCATCCGTTACACTTCGCTCGGTAATATCCTGAAATGGCTTTCACCGTTACTGATGGACAACCACAAAATGGACATGGTTTAACATTGTCATATCTCATAATTTTTCTCATAAAAAATATTTCAAGTTGGCGGTGCATTACACCGCCAGGCTGAATTATTCCTCTGAATTATCGATTACACTGTATTCCCCGGTTAATACAGAGGAATCTGCAGGATCGATTGTCAGTGGTTCCTTTTCATCCATTGATACTGCACGCTGGATCTCAATTGATACGGGCAGGTATTTGAACAGGCGACGAATAGCCGTTTTCTTTGCCATTTCTTCCCAGTGAGTTACCCACGGCCCGTTATTACCAGCTTTACTCTGGCTGCGCACCAGCTCAATCTGTTTGCGCGTCATAACTTCAAACTGAGTGCCTCCGTCTTTCAGTCTTGCGACAGCATAGACGTGGGTAACCGGGGCATCTTCGTTTTCTCCTGGGCGGTGTATTAACTTTTCATCAAGGCCAAATTCGAAATTAAACTCGTCACCTTCACGGACAACACGGGCTGACAGGCTGGCGATTTGACCTGAACGGCGAGCCAGATCAATCATGCCGCGATAGCCAATGATTAGCTGAACGTTTTTTTTACCGCTCTTTTCGTTTTTATTACCAAAAGGCAGTAAATATGCATGACCGAGGGCGCTACCTGGCTCAAGTCCGAGCTGTGAACACTGTACGATTGCACTGACAAAACTCATAGTGTCACAGTTTCCTAACGCCGGAACTTTACGAATTTCTGTGGTGGCGATACGGATCATACGTTCAGCCGTCATATGGCGTGGAAGAGCTGCTGCCAGTTGCTCTTTCATTGATGGCTGGTTAATAAAACTAATCACGTCGTTATTTTTAATTGCTGCTGGTGCACGGTTTCCCTGAGTTTTTTGCAGATCGGCTTTTGCGATTGGTGGTTGCTTAGTCATTTGCATATTCCTTAGCCCAGCGGGGCAGTGATAACGTCTTAATAGCTGGCCATTCATCGGTATTGAGGCAGTCAGCCAGGGTTCGCAGATTGCGGTGATATTCCAGCTGACCTGCCAGTTTTGCTTCTTCGCCCATCATGAAAATTTCAACCGGATAACGTCCGCATTCAATAGTTGTGCTGGCAACCAGAAAAACGAAAGTTGGCTGCACTCCAAACTGTGCTTCATAACCGTCACTGTAGAATGCATCCTGAACGTGATAGCGGTAGTCGTAATAAGCGGTTTTGAATCGTTGAATATCCGCCGTAGTTTTCACGTCCATGATCCAGTGAAATTCAGGGATAATTTTGTCCGGACGGCACCGACACAAAATTCCTGTTTCAGGATCTTCCCAGTAAATTGATGATTCAGCGTGTCCGGCGCTTTCAACAAGCCATTGCCCCAGCGGCAAAGCCATAACGCTTTGATACATGAGTTCAATTTTCCGGCCTTCTTCCGCAGTGATAACCGTTTTTCCTGTGCTTGCGCATTCCATCAGAAACGCTTTCTCTTCTTCTTTTCCGGCGTTTGTACGGCGGTTAAATTCAGGTGCTACGATAAAGCGGTTACTGAATTCTTCCGGTTCAAGTACCCGGCAGTGGAAAGCGGTTCCTAAATCGAGCGTTTTTGTCTTTGTGGTGTCCACGGGGGCATTTTTACGCCACAAATACAGTGCCGGAGTATCAGCAATGTCGTCGAGCTGAGACTTACTGACACCGGGACCCGCGTGGTAATTCTCATTCGAAATTCCGTAATAAATACCTGGCTCTATGTCTTCCACGATTACGGGATCTGCGACTTCGCCAGTTTCATCACTGCAATCGCGATGTGGATCGCTGCCAGCATTCTCATTGTGCGGATGTTCAGCGCCTTCCATTTCCTCCGGATCATTTTCCTTAGCTTCAACCTGATTCTCTTCATCGAATGTTTCCTGGTATGTTGCGTCGCCCATCACCGCACCACAGTCAGGGCAGTTATCCCCGCCAGTCTTGCCACAGGCATTGCAGACTTTTTCCGGTTCCTGTTGCACTACTGGCTCAGGTTGTTTCACATCCGGGCTGGTTTTTTCAGTTTCTGGCGTGTTTTGTTTCGTTTCTGGCTGGTTCTGGTACACAGAATCGCGAGTCTGGATCCCCTTAACCCATTTCGGATCGTTCGGGTCGCTAATTCCGTCAACAAATTCACCACGTGATGCAGCAAGCAATTTGTCGGCATCGACAGGATTTTTTGATGGAATGTTTTTCCGGGCTTCATGGAGTTCTGCCCGCAGTTCCTGATATTTCGCATCAACAGAATTTACCTGTGACTGAGCATCCAGCGGCTGCGTGTCCTGATGATGTTCAGTTGCGTCCGGTTCCATTGTTTCAGCCTCTCCCTGTTCATCTGCCGTTGTTCCAGATGGTTGCGGTTTTTCATCATCATCCTGTTTTCCTTCTTCTGTTACACGCTGCGGCATCGGGGCAGAGGAGCGACCGCAGGCAATATCCACGATTTCCGGATCAGGGTTGGCATGATCGGTTTCAGTCAGTACCCTGTTCAGATATTCGGTGACATGGTGCGAGATAGCCTCTATACCGATTGGTGCTTCTTTTACGGACGCAACCACGATGGCGCGGGAATAATCCAGCCCGCCAGGCATGGTGATGAATTTGTCGCGGAAAACAGAAAAGGGCGGTTTATTTTCAGCGATAATTTCCTCAATGCGTTTAGCGTGTGCCGGATGAAGGTTATAGATGTCCACGTCCATTGAACGGGCCAGTACGCCAGTGGCTACATCGCGCGCCAGTGACGTCAGATCGTGGACGAAACCTTCGCCGCGATCGGTGAGGTTCCCGCCGCCAGCATTAGCACCGGAAGCCGTGCGAGTGATGCGTGAAACACGATTCCCTTTTCGCCATTCTTTTGTCAGAAGACCGCGATCAATGTGTTCGGTATCCAGCCAGGCTAAAATGAAATTCTTAAATTCATAGGGCTGATGTTTTTTCGTGATAGAGAAAACTGCCTTAATTGCATCAGTCAGGCGGAGCAGGGCGGCATTATCCAGAGTTGTCGGTTCTGCCATGCCGCGTATGGCCAACAGCAGATTCTGGACATAGCTGTTTTCCTGATCCATCTCAAGAGCAGTAATGTATTCGCGTTGTTCTCGGGTGGCATGATGCAGGTATTTCCGCTCCCCGGCTGCATACGTAAAAATGTGCAGAAGACGCTGTGTGAACCGCAAAGTAGATACAGAGACTTCGCAATCCTGGCAATCCCCGTGAGCGTCTGCCCGTGTGTTTTCTTCCTGGCCTCCCGCCGGTTCTTCGGTTTCCGGTGCATCCTCCTGATGGTGAACGTCGTCTGGCGCTGCTCCCGGTTTTAGTTCCCATGTCATGGAGTCTTTGCTGAGTTGATAGCGTTCACTCCAGGTAAAATCGATCTCACCTTCAGGGGGAAGGTCATTAACGACAGGAAAATTTGTGGCAACAGCTTTAAAATAGTTGCTCAGTTTTTTACCTGACTTAACGAGCAGATAGTCCAGAGTGGTGCTGGTCGATTCAAAATCGTCGCTTGCCCACAGGACGACGTCAGGTTCACCGGATGATTTTTTCGCTTTCCGTAACAGGAAGAGTGGTTTTGTGCTCATTGTTTTTTAACCTCAACTCAGATTAAAATTACTGCGAGTGATGAATAAATGTCCCAGGTTCTTCACTCAGGCCTGCACACTGTGCAGGCTTTCTTTTTTTCAGATTTCACCTTTTAATTTCATTGCAATCAGAGTTGCCAGAAATTCGGCTTTTTTTCTGCGGGCAGATTATTTCCGATGTAAACCAGGCACATTTTTGTGGCACCTTCAACAAGAGTTTTAAAGTTTCCTGATAGACCGTCGATATCAACCACAGTGAATGGGGTTTCTTTATTTTCTGTTTTAATTACGTAGCCAATATGCTTTCCTTCCAGGTAAACCTCGTGAACAATGTTATCAGTAGTTGCAACAGTGGCTTCATAATTGGTGTTCATGTTTTTCTCCTTAATTAAGGTTGAGCGAATCCCTGCCATTGCTGGCATAAATTCAGTTTCGAATAGTCAGTTAATTAAAGTTCGTGTGCCATCTGGTCTTTTTCGGCACAATTTTCACTACAATATTTTTTCATTTCCGTCGTTGGGATAACTCCACGCATGAAATGAAGTGGTCTTTTAATACTTTTGCTTTCTTCAATTTCTTTATTGCAAAGGTGGTAAGCACATTTTATTTTCTTAGTCATCACCATGACTCCGCCTTTACAGGTAAACCATCACGACCGAGGAAGACTTTAATCATGCAGTCAGTAATGCATGTTTTTGTGGTCAGGTTACGAATATAAAGTTTTCGCTTTTTAATATTGTTTGCCGAGGCAATATATGTCCGGCCTTCATGAAGAACATAGTCACCAGGAGTCACACACTGACGTGGTATTTCATCAGTTCCGAAGTGATGTGCAATCATAATTATCTCCATTTTTACAAATGAACTTTGTTGATGCGGTGCCTGGTGCCTCCAGGTGACTGCAACCAGTTAACAATTACAGTCGGCTTTCCCACCCAAACCAATAAGGACTAACATGACTTTTAACTGTGCCGCGTGCGCTTAGCCGCATTCACCGCATCACAAAATTCACTTTAAAAAGGGCGGACATCAGTCGAACTTCAAGAAAAAACTGATGCCGCCAGGACTACACACAGCTGTGTTGTTATTCACAACCGGAGGCGCACTCCCACCATTTAAATTTAACAGACAAGACCGACTCTTTATGAATATAGGAAGTGCGCCTTCGTGTTGTGCCCGGTTTTATTTCACCACCTCCGGGCTTTGGTGGCCTCGGCTATACCCCTACAGCGAGAATATTGAATTAATCCAAATAATGGATTAGCAAGTATTTCTGGCAAGCCAGCGACGTGCGCCCGTTTCAGTTTTGAATGTCTTGCTTTTGGTATAAGTCATGGCGGTGAACGTTCCATCCTGGTTGGGGAACACGCCACACACTAGGGAATCGTTGTTGCCGAGGTCGATTTTTTGCATTTTGGGAACCCTCACATCTTGTTGTTGCGGATAGAGGCTTCTGCCTGCCAGAGATCCCAGTCGTTGCTGCGTAGAGCCTGCACAGCCTGGTTGTAAGTGATACCGCAACAATCCATCAAATACTGAACTACTTCGTAATGCACCATCTTATCTCTCCCCTTAACGCCGGGTGGCGGAACTAAAACCTACAGCGCCGTGCTGCTTCTGTAATAATATTAGTTATGTTCATATTGATGATCAACACAAATATGCATTTTGTTGATAAAAATGTACTATCCTAATGAAAATTTTAGTGTTTTTTTTGATAAAAAAGTAAGGTGATGGGGGCGGAGGGGACAAAAAAACCGCCAGGGATGGCGGTTTAGTTACGAGGTGGTGGGAGCTATTTCTTCATGCGTTTCTGAGCTGCCAGCATATTTTCAAACGCTTCTTTGTAGAGTTCATTCTGGCCTTTAAGCCTTTCGATTAGTTTTGCTTTTTCTGATTCGGGGAGGATATCAAAAAGATCCAGTAAATCAGCTTGTTGCTTGTTAACCATCCGCCACCCTTCGCCTTCGAAACTTTCGTCATAAGTTCCAGAGGAACGTACGTAATTCATCAGATCAGCTAAATCAGGCCTCAAGTCTTCAGGCTTAACTCTTAGCAATACTGCGAATTTTAATGCCGCATCAGTGTTAAGTGGAGCCTTTCCGTTGAGATAGTGGCTAACCGTAGATTGCGTCTCAAAGCCCATTAGCTCGGCAGCAAGCTCCTGAGTCAGTTTGAGCTCTCTTTTTTTTGCATCCCAGATTCCGCGTAGACGCTGCGTAGCTTCTGGCGATGCGATTTCTTCGCGTTTTCTTCTCATACAACCATCTTATGAACACAGCTCATAATCTCAAACTGATATAAGTATTGATCATTTAAATTAGTATAGTTAATATTTTGGTAAACATTACTAAGGTGACCCTTATGACATTAGATGAATATTTGAAAAAAAATCGTGTACGACAGTCTTGTTTGGCCGCGCTGGCTGGTTGTTCGCAATCAATGATTAGCCTCGTTGCTACTGGACGTAGTCAGTTAAGTCCTGAAAAGGTATTGCGTATCGCAGAGGCTACGAATTTCGAGGTTACACCTCATGAACTCCGGCCTGATATCTACCCGAATCCGACCGATGGTTTACCTGTTGGATGTAAGGCTAACACACAAAATGCACAGGAGTTGATTCATGAAAATCAGGCATGAGCACATCGAATCAGTGTTGTTAGCCCTAGCCGCTGAAAAAGGGCAGGCGTGGGTCGCTAACGCAATTACTGAAGAATATCTGCGCCAGGGGGGCGGCGAATTGCCCCTGGTACCAGGCAAGGACTGGAATAATCAGCAGAACATCTATCACCGTTGGTTAAAAGGTGAAACGGAAGCGCAAAGGGAAAAAATTCAGAAACTGATCCCTGCAATTCTGGCAATCCTTCCGCGCGAGCTGCGTCACCGACTCTGCATCTTCGATACCTTGGAACGCCGTGCATTACTGGCGGCGCAGGAAGCGTTGAGTACGGCAATTGATGCGCATGATGATGCAGTCCAGGCCGTTTACCAGAAAGCGCATTTCAGCGGCGGCGGGTCTTCCGACGATTCTGTCATTGTTCATTAAGTGGATAGGGTAACTAACAATGAAAATCAAACCGTTTATCAATGCTGGAAATCTTACTCCCGGCGAACTACGAGACTGGATCCTGAAACTTGCAAAAAATGCAGAAATTGCGGGTTGGGGTACAGAAACTTCGGTTCGGAAGCTTCAGAGCGCAGAACTTAGCCTGCGCTCAGTTATGGACGATTTATCCCCAAGAATTAATTTTCTGGGGTCAGAGCAAATAATTCGTTCGGAAGGTCACTCCAGCGAAGTTGCGGAAGTTCTGAATACTCTGAGGGTAACTTTTGCTGCCGTTCTCGATATTCAACGAACCATTCTCTCATTGATTTCTCAGCTTCAAGAAATTGATAGTCGCATTCCTGACGGGGGTCATAGAGAGCGTCTTCCAGAATGTGAAGAGCAAGGACAGGGGAAACAGATAAGGGATCAGTAATACGTTTTTCACTTGCCTGGTATAGCAATCTCGCCAGCGAATCATAGCTACTGGGGCTCAGGAGAGAATCCCGTGAGTGATTTGCAAGAATCAGATGGAAGCGGGTGAGAACTATAGCTCTGCATGTTACCAGGTTAATCATGTCGAGGTCGTGCTGGTTAATTTTGTACACAGTGCGCATGTGATTTTTAATTTTTTGGCAAACAGCCATTAAAGACATGTCGAACCTCCTTGGGTTCTGTTGATTGGGGAATCACAGATTATATCCGGAGGAAGGTTCGGCACCAGATGAGGCAATTATGGCCGCATTACCATATATGCAACTGTACATAGCTGATTACCTGGCTGACACCATGCATTTGTCAGCAGAGGAGCACGGTGCGTATTTGTTGCTGATGTTCAATTACTGGCAAACAGGAAAGCCAATACCCAAAAACAGGCTGGCAAAAATTGCCCGTCTGACTAACGAGCGATGGGCTGATGTTGAACCATCCTTGCGGGAGTTTTTTTGCGATAACGGCGAGGAATGGGTGCATCTTCGGATTGAGGAAGATCTGGCATCAGTCAGGGAAAAATTAACCAAAAAATCAGCCGCAGGAAAAGCATCTGTTCAGGCCAGAAGAAGCAGAAAGGAAGCAGATGTTCAAACAAAACAAGAGAGAAATTTAACAGGTGTTCAAACAGATGTTGAAGTGGTGTTTGAACATGATGTCAACACAAAGGCAACTAATAAAGATACAGATAAAGATCTAAAAACAGATCCCCCCCTAAATCCCCCCCGGGGAAATCGAGGTGTCAAAAAGTTTGACCCTCTGGATATTGCTTTGCCGAACTGGATTTCTGTCTCGCTTTGGCGTGAGTGGGTTGAATTTCGCCAGGCATTGCGTAAACCGATTCGAACGGAGCAGGGCGCTAACGGGGCGATACGGGAGCTGGAAAAATTCCGCCAGCAGGGTTTTTCACCTGAGCAGGTGATTCGACACAGCATCGCCAATGAATACCAGGGCTTGTTCGCGCCGAAAGGTGTTCGACCTGAGACGTTACTCCGACAGGTTAACACCGTCTCGTTACCGGATAGTGCGATCCCGCCAGGCTTCAGGGGGTAACTGATCATGAAAAATATTGCGACAGGCGGCGTTCTTGAACGTATCCGCAGGCTGGCCCCGCCACATGTAACCGCGCCATTCAGAACGGTAGCGGAGTGGCGCGAGTGGCAACTTGCTGAAGGCCAGAAACGTAGCGAGGAGATCAACCGCCTGAATCGCCAATTGCGGGTGGAAAAAATTCTGAATCGCTCAGGCATCCAGCCGTTGCACCGTAAATGCTCGTTTGCGAATTACCAGGTGCAGAACGACGGTCAGCGATACGCGTTGAGCCAGGCGAAATCTATCGCTGATGAACTGATGACCGGGTGTACAAATTTTGCGTTCAGCGGAAAACCTGGTACCGGAAAAAACCATCTGGCGGCGGCTATCGGGAATCGCCTGCTGAAAGATGGCAAGACAGTGATTGTGGTTACCGTGGCTGATGTCATGAGTGCTCTACACGCCAGCTATGACGACGGGCAATCAGGCGAAAAATTTTTGCGGGAACTGTGCGAAGTGGATCTGCTGGTTCTTGATGAAATTGGCATTCAGCGCGAGACGAAAAACGAGCAGGTGGTACTGCATCAGATTGTTGATCGCCGGACAGCGTCGATGCGCAGCGTGGGGATGCTGACAAACCTGAACTATGAGGCCATGAAAACATTGCTCGGCGAGCGGATTATGGATCGCATGACCATGAACGGCGGGCGCTGGGTGAATTTTAACTGGGAGAGCTGGCGCCCGAATGTTGGTCAGCCAGGTATTGAGAAGTAATTTTTACCGGGAGGAAATTTTAATGGAGACCGTTTTTGACGCACTGAAAGCGATGGGAAAAGCCACGTCGGTAGAACTGGCTACGCGACTTGATATCAGTCGAGAAGAAGTGCTGAACGAGCTGTGGGAACTGAAAAAGGCTGGCTTCGTTGATAAAAGCGTATACACCTGGCGCGTGGCTGATAACAACGTTCAGCAGGAACAGCTAGCGCCGGCAGAGCTGCCGGAAGAAACCACCATGGCAACAGTAGCGAAAATTTCGGAGAGCGATTTAAAAGCGACGATTGAGCAACGTGGACCACAAACGGCGGATGAACTGGCTACGCTGTTCGGTACCACATCCCGCAAAGTGGCTTCAACGCTGGCAATGGCAATCAGCAAAGGTCGTCTGATTCGCGTAAACCAGAACGGTAAATTTCGTTACTGCATACCGGGCGATAATTTGCTGGTGCAGCCAGAAAACACTTCCGAGGTCGAAACCAGCGGTAAATCCCAGCTTCAGCCTGCAGAGGCCATTTTACCAGCCCTGGAAGCGGCGACGCAGGAAGATATTAAAACAGAAACTGTGGCGGACATTGTGCAATCGTTGCCATCGTTTACTGAAACGCGCGCGGATGACCTGATTTTACCATCGCTGCATATGGCAAACCGCGAACTGCGTCGGGCGAAAAGTCATGTCCAGAAGTGGGAGCGTGTCTGCGCCGCGCTGCGAGAGCTGAACAAGCACCGGGATATTTTCGCCCAGCTTTGCCAGGAGGTAACCAGTGAGCAATACAAAAAATCATGGCATGAAATTTAAAGGAACACCAGGTCCATGGCATGTAAGTTTCCACGGTTCAGCTAATTGCTGGGTAGTGGATGGCGAACGCGATAAGGCAATTGCTAAGGTGACAAAATACAACAATGACTGGCAGATGCAGAAAGCTAATTTTCAGCTTTTAGCAGCAGCACCAGAATTACTTGAAGCCCTGCAAGCGGTGGTTCGTGTTGCTGACAGAAAAACTGATGAATTCGCAATGGCTCATTCTGCAATTAACAAAGCATTAGGAGTGATAACTGATGAACGCAATTGAAGAAATTCCAGTAATACGTGATGAATATGGCTGCTGGACGCATCCTGAATATGAAAAATTCTGTGATGGTAGGGAATATATTTCAACGGAAGAGTTTAACGCCTGGATGGAGGAAAATAATCTTCAATACGTCCTCTGCTTCAGAGACGAAGGATGTGCTGACCTTGATGCGTGTGATGCTGATATTTCTGCATGGGAACCGGAACGACCAGAGGGCGATGGTTGGTTTATTGGTTCAATACATGACACCGAAGACGGCCCTGTTTGTGTATGGCTGAGAAATAAGGCTGAAACATAAAGGCGATAAACCACCTGACAACAAAACACTGAAAATTTAAATCAGAAGTGATTTTTATTAAATCCTTAACCGGAGGGATTCCTGCACCCTCAAATCATCAGGAGGCCGCCCGAAAGGGCGGTAAGAAATGACTACATTATTCAGAAAAGAGTATCCGCGAAAAAGTAGAGTGACAGAATTTTTGTTTCTCATTCTGTTTATCGTGTTGATGATACCGATATCCCCGCTAATTTTTGTCTGGATAATCGGGAAAATAATTGAGCCAGTTATTGAATTGTATAACGACGTGGTATGGGCGTCGTTCAACGCACTACACAATAAAATTAATCCGTATAAGGAAAACTGAAATGACTGAATTAACCAAAGAACAATTAATCGAAGAAGCTAAATTAAAAATAGCGATTGCGAAATGCCACCCAAATTCAGGGATGGCACAGGTAGAGGGTGAGTTATTCAAAATTGCACTGGCATCGCTGGAAGCAGAACCAGTGGCGTGGAAGGCAACCTTCACGCAAATTGACAATGAATATAATACGTTCACCACTATGTATTCTGACAAAGCAGAAGCCGAACGGTGGGGGCGACTGCATGAAATATGTGACTTTCGGGCAGATATAACACCGCTTTATACAGCCCAACCAGCGCCGGTAGCTCCAGATGGCTGGATAAGCTGTAGTGATGCAGTTCCTGCGGAATACTGCGATGTGATTCTTTGCGATGATCTCGGGAATGTATTCCCCGGTTCCTGGGATAAGGTTTTTTGCCCCACTCGTGGCGGGAATAAGATGGCTTTTGTGGACAAAGACGGCGTCGAAGTAGAGAGCTCAACTCACTGGATGCCGCTACCGGAACCACCGCAGGAGGTGAATCAATGACCTGGCCTGAGGCATTCACCACGGTAGGAATCGCAATGGCGGTGGCGCTGGTGGTGTATTCGATTCGCCGCTGGGGGTAAGGTATTAAAAAACGCCCCGTACACAGACGTTGAGCGCCTGAGATGTGGGGATAGGGAGTTAGTTAAATAGTTATACAACAATACCTGATTTTATATTGAAGCAAGAAATAGGTTGCTACATATTGAATCATGCGCGTGTACGTCAAATCTGGGAGGTTATCGTGCTGGTTCTGAAATGTGCGCTGGCTGTTGCGGCAGTAATGGCAATTTATTGTCTTGTTATCGTTCTTATGAATCACCTTTCTGATTGATTTCATATTGGCGAGGTTATGGGAGTTAAGTAGAATTGCTGCGGGTGCTTGAGGCTATCTGCCTCGGGCATGCTACCAAAGGCAGATAGAGAAAAGCCCCACCCGACTATAAATCGAAGTGAGGCCCCTATATGCTCGTCACATATAGATTGCCTCTTACGGACCGAAAGGTCAAGGAGAAGCAGGCTATGAAGCAGCAAAAGGCGATGTTAATCGCCCTGATCGTCATCTGTTTAACCGTCATAGTGACGGCACTGGTAACGAGGAAAGACCTCTGCGAGGTACGAATCCGAACCGGTCAGACGGAGGTCGCTGTCTTCACAGCTTACGAATCTGAGGAGTAAGAGACCCGGCGGGGGAGAAATCCCTCGCCACCTCTGATGTGTCAGGCATCCTCAACGCACCCGCACTTAACCCGCTTCGGCGGGTTTTTTGTTGTTTATTTTTAGTGGGTTTGATCTTTTTGATTGCGTCAGCACGGTTGCTTGTAAAGGCATCGCGGGTGTATTGAACAGATAATGGGTCAACATAGAATCAAAAATTCTTAAGTAGCGCGCAGGGAGAAGAGGGATGGCCCCCGAACAGGGGAGTGCTATTTATCTGGAAGGATTCTGTTGATGAAAATCGAAGAATTACGTGAAATTTTTAGTGAAAATGGCCTCTATGCTGTGCGCGTTGAGAATGGAGACGTTATCTACACTACGTTAATTCCTGATGATCATGTGATTTTATCTATCGAAGCATTCATTGAATACCTGGAAAGGCTCGGTTTCAAGGTGGTTCGGGAATGAGTTATAATTCGTAAGCCAGCCTGAACAACTGGCAACCTACAGCGCCATTGGAGATAGCAATGGCGCATATACAACTGGTCAAACAAACCTCTTCCGGATTACTTCTCCCGGCGACGCCGGAGAGTTGCGATTTTCTGCATCAAATCAAAATAGGTGAGTGGATACACGCAGACTTTAAGCGTGTTCGTAACTACGCATTCCACAAGCGTTTTTTCAAACTCCTGCAGCTCGGATTCGATTACTGGACTCCGGTCGGTGGGGCGATCACGCCTCGCGAACGAAAACTGGTGTCCGGTTTCGTTGATTACCTGTGTGAATCGGTAGGCCGGGAACATACGCCAGCCCTGAGTGATGCCGCAGAGCAATATCTGAATACAGTTGCGACACGCAGAACCCGGGATACGGCATTGCTAAAGTCGTTTGAGGCTTTCCGCGAGTGGGTAACCATTCAGGCCGGATTTTACACCGAGCATATTTATCCGGACGGTAGCCGCGGGCGCAGGGCGAAATCCATCGCGTTTGCGAATATGGACGAAACCGAGTTTCAGCAGGTTTATAAATCTGTACTGAATGTGCTGTGGAACTGGATCCTGTTCCGTAAATTTTCCTCTCCGGAACAGGTCGAAAATGTGGCCGCGCAGCTGCTGGAGTTTGCGTAATGGTGGACTTACGTAAAGCGGCGCGGGGGCAGATGTGCACTGTCAGAATTCCTGGCTACTGCAATCACGATCCGGAAACGTCTGTGCTGGCGCATTACCGACTGGCGGGAACGTGCGGAACAGCGATAAAGCCACACGATATGCAGGCAGCGATTGCCTGTAGCTCGTGCCACGATTTAATCGACGGGCGGGTAAAAACCAGCGATTACACCAAAGAAGAATTACGCCTGATGCATGCAGAAGGTGTTTTTCGCACACAAGAAATCTGGAGAAAGGAGGGATATTTATGATTTACCCAACGAATACAGGAAAAAGCGGAGAACACCTTCGTCTCACCACGCTGGAAAGTGTCTGGATTCAGGGAAAACTACGTATGTGGGGGCGCTGGTCGTATATTGGCGGCGGCAGGTCAGGGAATATGTTTAACCAGTTGCTGGCATCCCAAAAAATGACAAAAACAGCCATCAATGAAGCCCTGCGCAGATTGAAAAAAGCGGGAATTGATAAACCAGAGTTGGAAGCATTTTTGCGTGAGATGATCGAAGGAAAGCAAAAAAGCTGGTTAACTCACTGCACTGATGCAGAGGCACTAAAAATTGATAGTGTTATAGGTGAAGTTCTGGCGGATCATCCAGGACTACTAAATGTCCTGAGTCAGCGTTATGTAGGGCGAGGGATGAGTAAGAGAAGGATGGCAGAGTTATTAAACGAACAGTACCCAGAGTGGGCGTTGATTACATGCCGACGTCGTGTTGATCAGTGGTTGCGTGTTGCTGAGTTCATTTTGTATTCACCTATGAGAGAAGCGTTCGATTATGCTTAAAAAATCATTGCAAAATGAGCCACAAACTGCTTCAATTTCGGTACGCTTCGCAAAGCTGTATCGCGAGGCGAATCAAGCGCAATTGAACTTTAATAGAACCCGCCATCGAGCGGGTTTTGTTGTTTCTGCGGTGTTATATAAGAAACGACATTTAATAATCTCCTTCAAAATAAATTTGTTTATATATTGTCATGTATATTTTAAGTGAAAGTGAATTATTCACATAAAATAAAAACATATAAATAAATTTACATAACTTGACGCAAAGTGTTGTTGCGATTGGAATATTAAATCGTATCATCGAAAACGGTTCTGAGGGGGAACTCTTCTTTGCTCGGTGATATCGCTCCCCTGAAGAACCAATGCCGACTTAGCTCAGTAGGTAGAGCAACTGACTTGTAATCAGTAGGTCACCAGTTCGATTCCGGTAGTCGGCACCATATGCGGGTATCGTATAATGGCTATTACCTCAGCCTTCCAAGCTGATGATGCGGGTTCGATTCCCGCTACCCGCTCCAGCATTTGAAACAAGCCTTATTGTATTGCGGCACTGGCGTATTTTTTTATTACGTGAGAGCAGGTTGTTTTGAAAAAGCATTCTGTTCTCTGGCTATGATTTGAGGCCGGGTGTAGCCTCAGTGCTGATTTTTTTACGGCAGCAGAATGGTGCATTATCGGTGGAGATTTTGTATTTCCTGGCAGGGTCGGTGATGCATCATTCTGGTGTTGTAAATCGCACCACAGAGGCGCTCCTCAGTGCGAGGGGGGTTTAAAGAGTCGGTTTAGCGGGAAACCACAGTATCCATACAACACGGAATACTTCGGGAGGCACCCGACGCCTCGGTTTAATAACAATTAAAAAATTCATCCCTTGCATTGACCAACCGCCATATCTGGCGGTTTTTTTTATTCCTTTCTCAAGACAAAAAAGACACGAGCATCCAGGAATACTCGTGGGACAACGTCCTTTGGATAGCAATTTGCGAGAGGGTGAAAAGTAGCGCGGTCGTCGGATTAAGACCGCGGGACAAAGTCCATGAAGAATAATAAGTATTGGCCCCCTTCCGGGGACATGTTCATACTACTAAGCTTCAGAAGTGGTTTAAATCCTCAAATTAACCTTAATTTCCGATAAGTCTTATTTCATTTCTTTGCGCCACATCTGGTGCGCATCAAATAACGCCACGCAAAGGGCATCTGCGGATGCCGGTGTTTTTGACGGGGTGTTTTTTACGGGCCGCTGGTGGCCCTTTTTTATTTACAGGAGAAAAAAGTATGTCTGAACCCTTGTCCGGTTCCGGCACGGCTGCGGCGCTCGGTGGGGCGACGGTATTCGGGCTGTTTACCGGAACGGATTTCGGGATTGTGTTTGGTGCGTTTGCCGGGGCGTTATTTGTGGCAACGATGCCGCAGGCGCTTTCAGCCTGGCGTGTGGCAGCGCATTTTCTGGTGTCGTTCATTATTGGCGTGCTGGGCGCAGAGGTTCTGGCATCCTGGCTGGTAAAGCATACAGAGTTTGACGGTGCACCTGTCGACGCATTGTGTGCAGTACTGGTGTCAGTGGTGTCGGTGAAGATTCTCTCGTTCATCCACCAGCAGGATATTGCATCGCTGGTGTCCGGCCTGTTCTCCCGCCTGCGGGGTGGAGGAGGCGGCAATGTTAAGTAGCCTTCCCGGATTGCTGAATGTGGCGTTATGCACGGTTATCGTGCTGACGCTCTTTTTTTATCGTCGCCGTGATTCCAGACATAAACCGCTGATGTCATGGCTGGCCTGGCTGCTGATGCTGCTGTATGCCTTTGCGCCCCTCAGCTATCTGTGTGGTCGCCCGTTAGCAACGGGCTGGCCTGAAGTGTTTTTTAATCTGCTGTTCTGCGTGCTGGTGATACGCGCACGCGGGAACGTCACAAAAATCTTTCCATTGTTGAGGTGAATATGTCGGGTAAATTCAGATTCAGCCGTCGCAGTGAAAAAAATCTGGATGGAGTCAAACCACAGCTGGTTGCTGTAGTTCGCCGTGCGCTGGAGCTGACGGAGGTTGATTTCGGTATTACGGAAGGCCTGCGCAGTAAGTATCGCCAGAAACAGCTGGTCGCGGAAGGGAAAAGCCAGACCATGAACAGCCGCCACCTGACCGGTGATGCGGTGGATGTTGTTGCCTACATTGGCAGCCAGGTGTCATGGGACTGGCCTCTGTACGAGAAAATCGCGCAGGCATTTAAGCAGGCTGCCGCAGAGCTGGGAACTGCCATCGAATGGGGCGGGGACTGGAAAACACTGAAAGACGGGCCTCACTTTCAGTTGAAACGATAAGCAAAACAAAACCCCGGCTGCTGGAACAGTCCGGGGTTTTTAGTTTTCACGCCATGAAAAGGAACAATAAGTTGCAAAACAGCATGAGGTGAGGAAATTGTGAACAGTGAGTACGGAGAAAATCCTCATGGGAAAGTATAAAAGATTCTTTTTGAGGTTGTCCATTATGAAAGGTATTGAAGTGGAAACTCCCGCGAGCCTTGATTTGACAAGGGCTGCGGCCTTTGCAATTCGCCTTGTGGCGGTCGCTGTTCTGATTTGGGCTGTGCGTTGGTGGTGACATGACGCGAAAACACTGGACACACAGAATGCCGCGAACGGCGGTGAAATGGGCACTGGTAGCGATACTGGTGCCTTTTTTCCTGGTGGGGTGCGTCAGCCTGGATAAGGCGCGCCAGCTTTTCGATACAGCTTCTCAGGTCTGTGAAATTGTCGACGGTGTTCGGCAGTGTATGCAGAACTGATCGCCTGTAAGAGCAGAATATTTTGCTGAAAATGAAGGGTGCGCCAGCGTCCTGAAAGCATGGAATTCTGCTGCGTGTGCCAATTTTATCTTATTCATTCTAAATCTTGCCGAATCAAGATGAAATTTGATCAACTGCCCGGCGGCAAGGGGCATTAAAACAGGAGAAAATTATGTGGAAACCTACAGGTGACAAGTTAATCACCGCGTTGATTGACGGCAAGCCACAATACTTACGCATTGAAATGAGTGGTCAGCATGCTCGTTTGATTCGTGAGTAACAGGCATTACAGCAGCCCTTCAGTGTGAGGGGCTGCGATAATGTCAAAGCTCGTTATCAGCACCCGCCGCGCACCCAGCGCACTGGCCGATAGCGGGCTTTTTTATTCATAAAGCGAGTCTGTATGAGCGAGAAATTGAAGATCGTCTATCGCCCTTTACAAGAACTGTCTCCGTATGCACACAACGCCAGGACACACAGCCCTGAACAGGTGGCACAACTGGTAGAAAGCATAAAGCAATTCGGCTGGACTAATCCGGTGCTGATTGACGAAAAGGGCGAAATTATTGCGGGTCACGGTCGTGTTATGGCGGCTGAAATGCTCAAAATGGATTCTGTTCCGGTCATTGTTCTGTCTGGCCTGACGGATGAGCAGAAAAAGGCGTACCGCCTGGCAGATAATCGCCTGCCGATGAATGCTGGCTGGGATGAAGATCTGTTACGGATGGAGCTGTCGGACCTAATCAATGCTGATTTTGATGTCTCCCTGACAGGCTTCAGCCCGACAGAAATTGATGAGTTGTTGACGGATGTTTTGCCCGGTACAGGAAATGAGGAGGAGCCGTATACGACGAAAATTGATACGCCTGTTTATAAGCCGTCGGGCGGTAAACCGGATATCAGTGAACTGTACGACGATACGAAAACTCAGGAGCTGGTCAGCCGGATACGTTCGGCGTCCCTTGAGCCTGATATCGAAAAATTCCTCCTGTGCGCGGCAGAACGTCACACGGTGTTTAATTTTAGCAGAATTGCGGACTATTACGCTCACGCCCCCGCTGAAATTCAGAGCCTTTTTGAGGAGTCGGCGCTGGTGATCATTGATTATCAGCAGGCTATTGAAAATGGATTTGTCCGGATGACGCAGCGCATGGTGGAGATCATGCATGGCGGGGAGGAGGAGGAATATGCGTGATGATTTTTGCGCCTTTATTCTGACTCACGGGCGCCCGGACAAAGTTCTGACTTACCGGACGTTGCGTCGTGCTGGCTATACCGGGAAAGTTTTTATCGTTGTTGATGATGAAGATAAGACACGGCATCAGTACATAGCTGAATTTGGTGAACAGGTGCTGGTGTTTTCCAAAGCCGATATAGCCAGTCGTTTTGACGAAGCCGATAATTTCGGTGATCGCCGCTCAATTTTTTACGCCCGTAATGCCTGTTTCGACCTGGTAAAACTGGTCGGGTGTAAATACTTCATTCAGCTCGATGATGATTATCACGAGTTCCAGTTTCGGGTGGATCGCAACTATGACCAGGCCTATTTCCCGATAAGGAAACTGGATGCGATCCTTTCTGAGATGCTGGCGTATTACGAATCAATACCTGCGCTTTCCATCGCTATGTCGCAGGGCGGGGATTTTCTTGGTGACAATGGCGGCCATGCTTCGTGGGTGAAACGCAAGGCAATGAACAGTTTTATCTGTTCCGTTGATCGACCGTTCTCATTCATGGGGCGCATTAACGAGGATGTGAATACGTACACGAATCTCGGTCGCTGTGGTGAATTGTTTATGACGATCGGTGCTGTCCAGTTAGGGCAGAAACAGACGCAGAAAAACAGCGGCGGAATGACCGAGCTGTATCTGGATTCCGGAACCTATGTTAAAAGTTTTTACTCCGTCATGCATGCGCCGTCGTGCGTAAAAATCTCACTGATGGGCGCCAGCCATAAACGCATTCACCATCAGGTCACCTGGAACAACGCTGCAGTAAAAATCCTTCACGAAAAATACAGGAAGAAGACACCCTGCATATCAATGGGGGTGACAAATGATTCCGTATTCGAAAGTCGAGTCTCTGGCAGCGTGCCGGATGACTGCACAACAAATCGCTGACGTTCTGGATGTTGATCTGAACCGACTGAAAGAAAATCGGGAAGCAATGACAAATTTTTACACGTCCATCCGTAAGGGCAGAGCGAAAGGTGAAGCCGAGATACGGGCGGCATTGTTTAAGCTTGCCAGAAAAGGGGATGCCTTTGCCCTGCGCGAACTACTCAGGGTGGATAAAAATCAGGACTAACTGATGAGCAGACCGGACTGGGGGGCGTTGCAGCAGGAGTATATTGCTGAATACACCCGCTCCGGTATATCTCCGGTGGCATGGTGTGAAGCAAGGGGATTGAATTACGCAACAGCCCGTCGTTACATCAAAAAACCTCCGAAAAATGCGCAGACAGAAGTGCGCAAAACTGCGCAAAAAAGTGCGCAGAAAAAATTTGCGCAGACTGCGCAAAAGCGGAACGGAAAATCTCAGAAAAAAAAGTCAGTATCCGATGCGTGCCTGAATGAGGGCGACGTGGAGGAAATTTCATTCTGTCCCGATGAATTCGGCATTTCTGACCAGCAGGCAAAATTCGCCATGCTGGTTGCGCAGGGTAAAAACCTCATCGAGGCATACCGCCTAGCGGGTTACGAGGGAACGGGAAACGTAGCAAGTGCCGCAGCCTCACGTCTGTTAAGAAATGTTAAGGTTTATCGGGCTATCTCATGGTTCCGCAATCAGTACCAGAAACGCTATACCGCAGACCTGGATTTACTGGTGAGTCAGTTGATGGCCATTGTCCAGGCCGACCCCAATCAGTTGGCACAATTTCGCCGTGTTAACTGCCGTTATTGCTGGGGCGAGAATCACCTCTACCAGTGGCGTGATATTGCAGAATTCGATAAGGCAGCGGCACAGGCCTCCAGAGATGGCAAATCCGAGCCGGAATATGGAGGCCTTGGCTTTGTTGATAACGCCATACCCAATCCGGATTGTCCGAAGTGCTGCGGTGAGGGAACGGGACAGCTTTATATGGCTGATACCACTCTGCTTGATGGGGATGCGCGACAATTATATGCAGGGGCAAAGCTCGGGAAATTTGGTGTTGAGATCCTGCTGGAGGATAAGGCTGCCGCCCGGCGCGAACTTATCAAGCTGATAATGGCGACGAAAGGAAGTTCTGCTGGTGGTGCAACTGACAGTCGCAATGATCTGGAGCTTGAAGGACTGAGGCTTCGCAACGAAAAGCTGCGCACTGAGATTGAAAACCTCAAAAAAGGCGTGGGTGGTGAGAATAACGAAATAATTATCCACAACTCTCTGCCGATGCCGGGAGTGGATAATGTCGATTGAAATCTACCTCCCAAAACCTCATGAGGGGCAAATAGCTGCATGGACGGCGGCAATAGAGGAACGCTTCCACGCGGTATGCTGTGGTCGTCGCTGGGGTAAAACGGTGATGCTGGTGAACATCGCTACCAGTTTCGCTACGCGGAAATTTGCCGTTCCTACCACCGGGCAACTTATCGCGGGTAGGGTGGGGATTTTTACCGCGCAATACCGCCAGTACCAGGAAATCTGGGATGAAATTAGCGCCGTTCTGCAACCGCTGATCCTCAGTCAGTCAAAAAATGAAAAGCGCATCATTCTCCGTAATGGGGGGCGCATCGACTTTTGGGTAACGGACAATAACAAACTGGCCGGGCGTGGGCGTAAATATCACGCTGTGCTGATTGATGAGGCCGCATTCACTAAATCGCCGGAAATGCTCGAGGAAATCTGGCCCCGAGCGATACGCCCGACGCTTGTCGATTACCGCGGCTGTGCGTGGGTATTTTCCACACCAAACGGTATCGACGAGAGCAATTTTTTCTACGCGATATGCCACGATGAATCCCTGGGATTTGTCATGCACCATGCGCCAACTTCATCGAATCCGTATATTCCGAAAGAAGAACTGGAGGAAACGGAGAAGAAATCCGATCCGCGTGTCTGGCAGCAGGAATATCTTGCCGAGTTCGTGGACTGGTCCAAAGATGCGTTACTCGATGTCGATAAGCTGCTGGTGGACGGTCAGCCGATTGAGATGCCGCCGCACTGCGACATGATTTTCGCAGTGATGGATACGGCGCTGAAAGGCGGGACCGAAAATGATGGTACTGGCGTGGTGTATTTCGCTTATGAGTCAACGTATTCGGACGAGCCAAAACTGACGATTATTGACTGGGATGTGACGCAAATTAAAGCGTCATTGCTTCCTGAATATATCCCCGGCGTTTATGACAACCTCGAGCGCCTCGCGAAATTATGCCGTCCGCGTCTGGGCAGCCAGGGAATTTTTATGGAAGACGCCGCGATGGGGGCAATTCTCAACCAGAAGGCGGAAACCGAAGGCTGGGATATGACGCCGATTAAATCGGCACTAACCAGCAAGGGCAAAGACGAACGGGCGGTGATGGCATCCAGCTACCACTATCAGGGGATGTGCAAAATCGTCCGGGAGGCTTACGACAAGACCGTTTCATTCAAACGCACCACCGCAAACCACCTCATAAAACAAATCGCCGGGTTCCACCTGGCAGACAAAGATGCGCATAAACGTGCTGATGACCTTTTCGATTGTTACACCTATGGGTTGATCATCGCGCACGGTAATTACGCGGCGTTGTAAAAAATCAGGATATTTTTGATGGCAGAGATCGAGATTACTGGCGGCCTCGGTTCGGCACTGATGCGTATTCTTGAGGCTGAAGAAATTCAGCCGGGAACCGATATCGGCTATGAATTGTGTAAGCTGCTGTGGCAGTACCACCCGTTGGGCGGGAAACTTGTCGAAAAACCCATACTGATGGCGATGTGTAAGCCGCGCCAGTACAACGTGGAGACAGACCCTGACGAGCGGGTTGTGCGGCGTTTCCAGGAGGTATGGGAACGTATGAAGGTTAACGAGAAGATTAAAAATCTGTTTTTTCTGTCTCGTTGCTACGGTGCCGCAGCGATCGGCGTGGGCACCGACAGTGTTTCATGTCGTGAGCCGCTTCCGACGTTCGGACTGACAGAAGATGACGTGTATATCAACGCGTGGGACCCGTTGAACGCTTCCGGTTCGATGGTGACTGACCAGAACCCCAACAGCCCGTTTTTCCAGGAAGCCAATAAAAAACTGAAGATTGGCGGAAAAGACTGGCATCCGTCACGCACACTGAAAATCTTCAACGGCACACCGATTTATCTGGAGTTTCAGAGTTCATCGTTCGGATTCACCGGGCGAAGCGTGTTTCAGCGAGTTCTTTATTCCCTGAAATCCTATATCAATACGATGGAGGCGAATGATCTCGTCAGCCAGAAGGCAGGCGTACTGGTGGCTAAAGTTGTGCAGAACGGTTCGAAAATTGACGGGATCATGGCTGCTGCCACGGGGCGTAAAAGGGAAAACGTGAAAGCCGCCAAAAATAAAGGCGTGTTGAGTATTGGAAAAGACGAAGACGTAAGTTCACTGAACCTGCAAAACATCGACGGGGCGCTGAATACATCCCGCGACAACATCATTGCTGATATTGCCGCCGGGAGTGACGTTCCGGCCATTATTATCAAGGAAGAAGCGTTCAGTAACGGATTCGGTGAAGGTAAGGAGGACTCGAAAGCTATCAGCCAGTATATCGATGGTGTACGCCAGCAGATTGAACCTGTGATGGATTATTTCGAACGCCTGGTGCAGTACATCGCCTGGAACGAGGAATTTTATCAGTCGCTGAAAAATGATTACCCGGACATCATAACCGACGACTATAAAACCACGTTTTACCAGTGGCGACGTGAATTTACCGCGACGTGGCAGGAACTGGTTGAGGAGTCGCCGGACAAACGCCGGGAAAGCGACAGTAAAGTGATTCAACAGGCGATAGCACTTTTCTCTGCTGTGTCGCCACAGGTTGATCCTGAAAACCGCGCCGCCCTCGCTGAATGGCTGGCAAGCCTTGTTAATGCCACGCAAACCTATGGCGAAGCTCCACTCATCATTGATGTGGACGCGCTGGCGAATTATGAACCACCGAAGCAGGAGACGCCTGATGGCAATTTCCAGCCGGGCGGTGAGGAAGAAGAAACGGCTCAGGACGCTGTATGAGGTTCTGACGGATGCCGTTAACTACTACGTAAATCACGGGTGGGATAGCGAAAAATCATTGCTCGAATGGTGCCGGAAACTCCGTGTAGCCGCTCAGCGAGAAACCCCTGATGATACCGTAGCCAGAAAACACCTCACCGCTATCTACAGCCGTCTTGTCATCGACGGCGGGGCATTACGGGATCAGCCTCCTGACGGCCCTAAAAAAATCACTGTTGAAAAACTGAAACCTGAGTTTCGCAAGGAACTCGACAGGCGAATTTTCGCCAGTGCCAACCTGATAAAACTCAACCGAGAACAGGCCATCGAGAAAACCATACAGCGTTTTCAGGGGTGGGTTACGTCCATTCCGCCTGACGGGGTGAGCGAAATTGATCGCCGGGAAGTGAAGTCCGGTTTTCAGAAGTCCGTGAAGGATATGGATTTTATCAGTCGCCGGGTGGCAATTGACCAGGGGCATAAGCTGGCAAGCAACGTTAAGTATCTGCTGGCTGTTCAGAGTGGTGCGATTGCTCTGCGCTGGCATTCGAACTGGCGGCGTCCGGGCTACAAATACCGGCAGGACCACAAAGAGCGCGACGAGAAAATTTATCTCCTCCGCGATTCGTGGGCGCTGGAGCAGGGACTGATTAAGCCCGTATATGGTTTTTATGACGAAATCACTGCTGCCGGGGAGGAGGTTTATTGCAGTTGCGATGCACTGCCGATCTACGCCCCTCAGAATCTACCCGACGAATTTTTAACGGAGAAGGGCAAACGTGAGTTTAACCGAGCTTGAAGTGGCAGAACGCATCAGGGACGGAACCGTACCGTCTCCGGTGAAATTCTCCAACATGTGGCTGGTGAATTTGCGAATAACCGGAACCGGGCTTGCCTATCGCGCCGGACTGAAAGAGCACGTCTGGCGTGATCCAAAGCTCTATCTGAACGAGGAGTTTTTAAGGCGATGCAATGGCCTTCCGGTTATCGCAAACCATCCTGACGACGCAGTTCTGACGGAGGAGGATTTTAAATCGCGGATCGTCGGTAGCGTCATGCTGCCGTATATCCGGGGTGATGAGGTATGGGCGGTGTGCCGCGTTTACCTCCAGAGCATTGTTGAAGAAATCGCTGAGGGGGATGTTTCGACAAGCCCGTCGGTGGTGTTCAACGGCACATCAGGAAATGTGGAAGTACAGGAAGGTGACACCAATTTTTTAATCGAAGGCGTTCCTTTCCTTGTTGATCACATCGCCCTGGTGACGAAAGACCACGGCTCGCTGGGCGTGTGGGATAAAGACCGGATCCCCGCAGGGGTTGAAGTGACAAACACAGGTGAAATCGAGATGGAAAAAGAAGAACTCCAGGCCCTGTTACAGGGGGTTGTGAGCGATGCCCTGCAAGGCATTAATCAGAAAATCGATGGTGTCGTTACGCGCATGGACTCACTGGAACAGCGGGACAAAGCGCGGGCGGACGCCGAAGCTCAGGCGAAAAAAGAGGCCGAAGAAAAGGCCAAAGCCGATGAAGCAGCAGAGAAACAGCGTAAAGCTGATGAAGCTGCGGCAAAGGAGGCGGAAGAAAAAGCCAAAGCTGACGAGGCGGCAGCTAAAGACGCTGAGGAGAAAGCAAAGGCTGATTCCGAAGCGGAAGAACAGCGTAAGGCTGACGAGGAGGCAGAAAAAGAACGCAATGACTCTGCCCTGGCAGAAGCACAGGCAAAAGCCGACTCCGCATTCAGTGCCTGCGGTAAAAACGCGCCAGCACCGTTTTCTGGTGAAAATGCGCTGGACTACCGCAAGCGTGCGCTAATCGCTATGCAGAAACACTCTCCGGCACATAAGGACGTCAATATTCGCGCGATTGCGGATTCTGCAACGCTGGCTGTGCTTGAGGACGCAATTTTCAGTGCCGCCCGTCAGTCCATCGAAAAAGAAATGATGAGTACGCAGGGGCAACTGCATAAACGTATCCGCAACGATGAAGCCGGACGTCGCATTACTGAATATCAGGGCGATCCGAACGTCTGGCTGAGTGCTTTCAAAATTCCGGGGCGTCGTCTGGCAAAAATTAACACTCAAGGGAGCCTGAACAATGGCTGATATTAACTTTCATCCGTTTAAAAACCGTGGAGCATTTGGTGGCCTTTTTAACGTCGAATCCCGTGGGCTGATGCAGGGGGATGCGCAGGATGATCCGGCAATTCGTCTGCAACTTTGCTCCGGTCGACTGGACAGCAAAATCACTGAACCGGTATGGGGTGGCGTTGGAGTTATGGAGTGCATTGCTCCCGCGAAAGACAGCGTTAACGGCGCGGTAATTAAACAAGCCACGAAGGACGCCTGTAACGCCTTTACTGTCTTTAATCAGGCATTTCATGGCATTACCACGCCGGATAATCCGGTGCCGTTATATCTCGCGGGTGGCTTTATTCACTATTACCGCGTTGGTTCAGGTGCCCGCATTCCTCTCCCTGTCAGTGCAGAAGTTGTTGCGCTGGCTGATGGCAATAACACCGTTGCTGCCAGTGGTTTTGTGTGGGATCTGGCGAAAAACATGGTTGATGTTTATTCGGGATCACCTGGAGCTAATCCGAAAGTGGATATTAAGTTGTTGATGGTTTCAGTTGACGGAAACCTGACGGTGAAAAAAGAGGACGGCGGTAACGTTGTCTGGGAAATCGGTAAGCCGTGCGGCCTGTTTTTAATTTAAGGGGATATTAATTAATGAGCGCATTTACTCCCGCGACTACTATTGTGTCGCCGTCAATGGTGCTGCCGGAAATGATCGTGCAACAGAGCATGGCTTCCGGTGCGTTTGAAGTCCTGGCTGGCGGTGCTCCAGCGGTAAAAATCAGTTCCAGTGATTTGATGGTCTATCAGAAATATTTGCGTATGACCTCGCAGGCGCAGGTCAGCCAGTCTCTGCCGGGCCAGTTGCCGTCTTCCAGTATTTCTGGCGGCTATGACGGGATGATGACTTACCGAATTTCTTCCCGCTCGCAATACAGCTATCTCGATACTGATGCAGCAGATCGCTGGGGCTATTCTCTGATTGAAGGCCTGCGCCTGGCTAACCGCCAGGGACACGCTCAAATGCTGCGTAATATGCTGCTGTATGGTGTGAATGCAGCTAATAACGAGGGGATCACAAACTCACCGAACGCAGTGACGCTGAATCTGGGCAACGACAGCAAAGGCAATGATTCTTACACCACCTGGGATTCCGGCGAGATGGCTAAATTTATGCTTGGCCTGATTGCTGACCAGAAAACCCGCATGTTGCTGCTGGGGCAGCCATTAACGACTGTCATTCTGAGTCCGCAGCGATTCATGAAGGCGTTGGAGTGGACAGGAATTGTTGAGCTGACCAGTTACCAGCGTCCTGGTGGTGGTACCGGAACGGTGGGAACGGTGGTTAAAGACGTCGCCGATAAGGCAACAGGCGATGACATCATTTTCTGCCAGGACGACACGCTGATCGGTAAGGGCGCTGGTGGTAATGACCTGATCATCGTTACGAACCCGACGATTGAGGTGCCGGAAGCGCGTCACGCCATTAACACCAATATTTTCTCCACGCTGGTACCGAACCAGCAGGCCGTCAACGTGATGTTCTGCGACATGGCAGCGCCGACGGAAATCCCGTCCCCTATGCCGGATGGCGGCCTGACCACGTTGTATACCATGCGCGCGACGCCGGGCTGGAACTTCCGCCCGGAGGGGATCACCCTGTTGTCTGCCAAATACGCATAAACGTTCAACCTGATAACGCGGGGAGCTAAATGCTCCCCTTTTTTGTGGGAAAAATTTATGAAGCTCTACATCGCTAACTGCTCACGTCAGCCGCACACGTTCAACTACAAACTCCCCGAAAAAACGCAGTCGTTCGGTGTGACAATTCCGTCCGGACGTCAGCATATGATCGAAAATCAGTCCGATATTATCGACCACATCATCCGACAGCATGAGCCTTACGGATTCCAGCGTTGTGACAAGGTGGACAAGAATTTTTCCGGTATCTGCTATTCCATCGATAAACCTGTGAGCGTCGGTCGTATTGAGGATTGCGCGGAGCAGAAAACGGAAAATCTGGAATCCATGTCAGAGGAAATTCTCGCGGCCAGCGCCGTATCGCTGAATAACGCAGTGGATCAGGCGGTGATTCAGAGCGGCGAAAAACCTCAACCAGGCGGTATTGAGATGGAAATCACCGGGGAAGCGATCAACACCGAACAGGAAAATCCGCCCAGCACAAAGCGAAATATTAAGGTTAAAAAATAATGACCCTGCGTCCGTCACTGGAGGGATTTATTCGCTTTGTTCGTGACGACATGAAAGTACCGGTTCACGCCATTGCTGACGATGATCCGACGCTGGAATGTTGCTTTCAGTCTGCGATGGAGCTAATCCCTCACGATCAGGGGCTGGAGCGTTTACCCATCATCTATGTGCGAACGGTTTATAACGCTGCCGCCTCATTTCTCCTGAATTTCGCCCCCGGATCGTGGTTTGCCGACCTGAGAAAAAAACTCAACCTTGGGAAACTGGCTACCGGGCTTGTCAGCGCGGCAGCAGACCAGGGAACATCGGGTTCGATCACCATCAGCGACGCGCTGAGTAATCTGTCTTTGCTGGATTTGCAGATGTTACAGGATCCGTATGGGCGACAGGTTGTTGCGGTGCTGATGCAGATGGGCACGGTATGGGGGTACACGCCATGAAACTTTGTTTTGGTGTTGTTGACCAGCCGTATGACTACGGCGACGAACCGGGAAAAACCACGTTCGACGTGGCCTGTGACCTCGAGGAGCGCTACGAAATTTTTACGCACTTCTGGGAAATGCATAAGGACGAGATTATCCAGGAGGCAGGTACTGAACTGGCGTACCAGTTGGTCAATCACCTTAAGCATAAGGCTCCGCTACCAGGCGAGCATTTTCTGGAAGGGACTGAGAAGATTTTCCATATTTTTCTTGAAACTGAAGAAATGGCCGGGATGACGATTAACGGAAACCCTGTGCCAACTCAGGCCGCGCTACTGGGCGTTAACTCCAGGCTTAAGGACAAATATACCGGTGAGCGGCGTCCGTCATTCATAGACGGCGGCCTGTTTAAGGGCAGCTTTATAGCGTGGATAGATAACAATGCCGAGTCTTGAGGAATTAGCCGAACAGCACAGTTCGCAGCTCTCATCCGTTCTTAAATCCGCAGTTGAAACCATCTCGTCAGACCAGGAAATCACGTTCAGGCTCTATGTCCGGCAGGTTCTGCCGCTGGATGGCTTTGTCTATTGGGTTAATGCGGAAATCATCAGTTGCGATGAACTGTGTCGCCTGAATATTGAGTCACCAACCCGTCTGAAAATCAAAGGCAGCCTGCATCGTCAGGTTATTGCGATTCAGGACGAGTCTGTCTCGAAGGATGTGAACAACATTATTTTCACGCCTGTCCAGCAGGTTGATGATTTTAATGTAGAAAATCCCGATGCGATCTATCTCGGTGAGTACGGCGGCGTCCAGTTCGCTTTTTCACGAATGGAGAGCCGTTATCAGCAGTCGGGTATTTTTCATTATCGCGGTATGGCGATTTTACCAACCATGCGCTCTCAGATTATCGACTGCGAGGAGGATATCAGCGACGAGCAGATCATCTCCAACAGCATCCCGATCTGGCTGCAAATGAAAGATGCCGCGACCGTGTATCCGTCTTACCTGGTACCGCAGAACCTTCGTCCTCCGTATATCGCGGTGGATGTTCGCAACAGTATTCCTTTGCAGGTGGCTCCCGTTATTTTCGGTGGTGAGCGGTTTCATCTCGTCCAGGATTCGGTTCGCCTGACGCTTTACGGATTCAGCAACAAAATGGCGCTGGATCTTGTCGACTCGGTGGTGAACAGGGCGCTGGAGGAGGAAAAGTTTGGTGTAACCAATATTCCGGTGGTTCAGGACGCAAAGTCGGGACAGGTTGAAATCAACGCTCTGGCGAAGAAAAAGATTGTCGATTTTGACGTGAATTACTACCAGAGCACCACCCGGGAAATATCCCGGCAGTTGATTGAAAAAGTCATTTGTAAATATGAGGTTAAATAATGGGATTTAATATCGTCACGGTGAATGTGTCCCAGACCATCGGGGCTATCCCCTCGAATTTGCAGCAGATGTCTGCGGTTCTCTCGTTTGGTTCCACGACTCATGAGCCGGGGAAGCCTGTATTACTCACCAGCAATCAGGATATTAACGATCTGGTTAAAAATCCGATTGCTGCGTTGTCGGCGGCTGCCGCAGGAAAATCTGCGGCAAACGTCACCGTTACGATGACGCTTCCGGAAGGGAGCAACATCCGACGCGAAAACAGTTCTGAGGTGAAAATTGTTGTTTCCGGGTGTTCGCCCGACGCGTGGAATGGCGAATATACTGCTACTGTCACGGATGAAAAAACACTGACCTGGACGATTGCTGATTCTCAGCTTTCCGGTTCTCCAGTGACGCTGGGGCAGTTTTCTATTGCTGACAGTGAAAATCTGGTGACGGCAGTAAACACGTTTTTTGCCCAGGGAAATTCAGTAGGGATTTACCTGCTGGAACTGGGAGTACAGAAAGGCGGAATCAGTAAGGAAATCGCTGCACTGAAAGCTTATATGGAAGATCCGCTCCTGCGTTTTTACGCGTATCTGGTGCCGCAGTCGTGGGATGGTGACGCAGGGTTTATCAGTCTGGCAAAACTCCACACCGCCAACGAAGCGATGCAGTATTTCTTCGTGCTGACGAAAACGCCGGACGACACGAATTACGTTTCGCCTTATGCCGGTATTAAGTCGGTTATTGCAACGGCGGATGATACGTACCCGGCGACAAACGCGGCAGCAGCCGTAATGTGGAACTATGTTTCCGCATCACCTTCAGAAATCAACAAGGTGCCGCCGATGGCATTTCGCTATCTACAGGCGGTAAACGCCCACAAGGGCAAAAATTCCATTCTGGCCACGATGACGAAGCAGAATATTAACTATGTCGACACGGGGGCTGAGGGTGGAATTTCCAACACGATTCTGGTGAAAGGCGTTACCAGTGACGGTAACGATATGACGTACTGGTATTCCGTGGACTGGGTGCAGATTAATGTCGATATGCAGCTCGCCAACACGGTGATCAACGGCAGCAATAACCCAATTAACCCGCTTTACTACAACCAGGACGGGATCGACCGTCTGCAGCAGGTCGCGCAGGCGGTGTTCAATACGGGCGTATCTTACGGCCTGGTCAACGGCCAGCCTGTCGTCGATGCAGTGCCTTTCCACCAGTATATCAACACCAATCCGAATGATTACGGTATCGGGCGTTATGCAGGCCTGTCGGCCACCTATACGCCGATGCGTGGATTTGTCGAAATCGTTTTTAACATCAATGTGACAATGCAGCTTTCGTGAGGGACTGAACCGTGCCTAATCCAATGATCCCCGTTGGCACCCTTAACCGGGTTCGCGCCAGCGTTAAATTCACCTCTCATTCCGAACTGAATGTGTCCGCCTCATTTCTGGCAAAAGAAGGCGTCGAATTGTCCTTTCAGGGCAATATCACGGAGTTTTTACCTGCTATGGCGGGAGCCGTGCAGTCGCCGCAGCCATACATGATTTTACAGGCGCGTGTTCATCTGCTGCGTAGCCAGGCGCTGGGAAAACAATTCAAGGCGCAATGGGAAAAGAACGCCACGATCGGCGACGCAAAAGTGTATAGCGACAGCACGGTGTTCGGTGACTTCGATATCTATAACACGGCGATCACCAACGTGCAGGATATGACCTTCGCCGGGGGCGAGCCGGGTGTGGCTATCACCATTACCGGTACGTATTACATCAACTCTGAAATGTGGGATTTGGTATGAAAATCTCCCGAAATCTGAATCTGATTATTCCTGTCCGGACAGAAAAGGGTAACGGCTGGATCCATGCCACGCCGATCAGCAAAGAGGTGTTTAAAGAGCACTTCTTCATCCTGAGTAAAACCTTTTCTGCCATTTTTTCAGAAGGCCTGGGCGTCGTTGCGGGGCCGCGTATCGCCTGTCTTATGCTGGAACGGATCTCCTCAGATATGAATATCTGGGATGGCGAAAAGGGCGTTCGCAATACGCTCGTGAATGAAATCATTCGCCTTGCGAATCTGGTTTACCCAGCCGAAGGGAAAGGTTACGACACGATCCCGCTTGATATGGCGCTGGAGCGCGGCATCGTTGAATTTGATGATGTGGCAGGTGAACTCGTTTTTTTTACATGCGTCTCGTCGATAAACACACCGGAGCAGACGGAGCAGATGATGCTGGCAGTCAGTGGAATGTGGAACAGTCGCACTTCATCCTTGAGTCTTACGGAATGGATTGCTTCATTGCCGACATTGAAGCCTGTCGCCAGTTCTGGCGCGACGGCGAACACGTCATCAGCGACATCCTCGACTACTCAGCCGGAACCGGATTCAGAGACATCTGTGCAGATTCCGGTTTGAATGTAAAAACAGCAGCTCAGTTTCGTGAGCTGCTCAAATTCAAAAATCCCGCAGGAGTATTGTGATGGCTGGTAACCAGACGCCAGTTCTGACGCTGGATGTTAATGAAGAACACCTCAGGCGGCTTGAGGCGATATTTGAAAAGTATCGCAACGGACTGATGATTGGTCCTGCCGGGACACCGCTTAAAATACCTTCAAATACAGGTCAGGGAGGTGGCGCCCGGCAGACAACTACAGGCGGAGAAGCCAATCAGGCTCCCAGGAAACCATCTTCACCTGCGCCAGTTCCGACTGCGTCCACTGATGGACGTTTAAGGGATGAAAAAGGGCGCTTTGTTGGCAGCGGGAAAACACCTGATTCGCTGGTGAGCAACTATAAAGGTCGCGGCGAAACGATGTTTGATAAGTACCTCAGCGGGCTGGGGAAAAACGCCAAACAGACGCTGAAAACTTACAAGCAGATCAATTCAACGCTTAAAACGACTAATTCCCGGTTAAAAAGCCTGTTTAAAACCACGGTTTCGTGGGGGGCGAAAATAGCTGCAATAGGGGTAGTGGGGCCGTTTGGCTACGGCTATATGGCAAGCAAAGTCGCGGCGCAGTATAGCGTTGCTCAGGGGTTAGGGATGGAAACCGCCCAAATGCAGGCTGCACGTGCCACCTATTCGCCATATTTTTCTGGCACAGAAGAACTGGTTCAGCATCTGGCGAACGCACAGAAAAACCCGAACGATCCAAACTATGCTGGCTTGGTCAGTCTTGGAATTGATCCGCGAGATGGTGCTGCAAAGAATCTGCCCAAACTTATGAGCGCGCTTGCATCTCTCGTTAAGCAATATAAAGGTTCAGGACTTACTCAGGGGATTCTCAACGGACAAGGGCTTGGATTTGTTGATGTCGCGACAACTAACCAGGTGGAAGCGAATCTGGACAAGATCCTCCAACTGAATGAGAAATTTGCAGCAAATACCAGGTTACTCGGCGCTTACCTCACGCCAGCTATGCAGTCAGGTTATCAGGACACGGTGAGTAACCTGATGGTAAATGGAAACAGAATATCAAATTCCTGGTATGCAGCTCTCGCCAGATATAACCCACTAATCAGAGGTGCATCTGATGGGCTGACATCCAATATTGAAGGTTTTCTGAATGGTGGAAATTTTAAAAAAATTCTCACTGAGGCTGGCGAAGGGTTGGAGAAACTTGGCAAGTGGCTGAATAGTGAACAATTTAAAAATGATCTTGACGATTTTTCTCTGGCGGTGAGCCGGATTGCAAAAGCAATATGGTCAGCTATCAAATGGATCGGTGGGGAAGATAAATATCTCCCCGGAACCGGAGTTGGTGCTGAACAGGCAGATCCAGTTCTTGCGGCATTTGGGAATAAATATCTCGGTGGTGCGTTGCCGGGAGCAAACCCGATGACAAATCAGTATACGGGTGAGTTTTATAAACAGGATGATGTATATAAAAATTACCGTATGCCTAATGATTTAAAGAGAAATATTCAGAACTTTGTAGAGCAAGCCAATAATACTTATCGACTTCCTAAAAATATGATGTCAGCTATCGCGGAGGTTGAATCTTCGTGGAATCCTCTGGCAAGAGGAACTCCAGATGAAAAAGGTAGATTCGCTAAGGGGTTGTGGCAATTCTGGGATAGCACCGCAAAACAGTATGGTCTGGTGGGTGATGATGTTTATGACCCAAATAAATCCATTCTTGCGGCTGGCCGCTTTTTAAATGATCTGAACCGGCGTTATAAAGGCGATGTGGCAAAAATGCTTACGGCATATAACGGAGGTCGTATTGATAGAGATGGAAATCTAAGTTTGAGAATGGAGACTGTAAAATATTTAATTAAATTATTGCCTCAGATACAGGGAGCTTTGGATCAACACCCTGGTATTATGAATCAGCTAAGAAATGCCAGAGATAACCTTCAGGGTGCTGGCAAAAATGCCCGCGCAATAATTGAGCTTCAGGTGCGACAATCGCCGGGTTCCGACATACTGGCACAACTCGCCGGAACGCAACAAATACAGGGATAAAAGATGTCACTTAATTACTTTGGACAAGCTTTCAAACTGGCGTTTGAAGTTTCGCCCATTCTTTTAGTTGATGGCATAGCGTCGAAAATTCCCGGCGGGGTGATGCCGATTGCTGTTCTGACCGAAGGACTAAGTATCTCGAACGGTCTGCTGCATGGAGAGATTCATACACGCTCGATGGCGGCATTCACGCCAATGGCCGGGACAACGCTGATCCAGCAGGATATTTGCAACCTGAATTTCTATAACCAGGTAACGGCAGCGAATGCGACCGTCAGGAAGCCTAACCGGGTAGTCATGCAGATGATCCGTCCGGCATCAACGGAGGACGGTGGCTACACCACTAAGGGGATGACGTTTACGGCGCTGAAAATGGCGCTTGATATGCATAACCAGTATGGCGGTTGTTATACCGTTCTGACTCCCTCGTTTATCTACACGCGCTGCCTGATGCGGTCGTTTATCGATACATCCGGTTTCTCTGAGCAGAACAAGCAGGTTCAGCACACCTGGCAGATTGAGTTTGAGCAACCATTGTCGTCTGTCGAACAAACAGTAAAGACGCTGGCGAGCGTTCTGGATAAATTTGATAAAGGGATGCCGTCAGACGGGCCGCTATCGTGGTCAGGTATTAAGAACCAGGTCGTGCAGGAGTTTGGTATTGGCTTATGACAACGTTGATTCCTTTTAAACCTGACGGGCGAGGCCCGTTTCAGTTCACGGCCAGAATTGGAGAATATGAAACATTCGCCCGCGTTCCGTTTAATCTGTATGCAAATCGTTACTACCTGGAACTGAAAGACAGTTCTGGCGACGTGATTGTGTACATGCCGTTGATCGCGTCACCTGACAGTTACGACATCAATCTGGCGCTGCCTTGCTCACCGGGGAAACTTGTTTTTCGCGAAAGTACGAATCAGTTTGAGGTTTCGTAATGCGTTATTACCGACTGGAAATTATTAATCCTAAAACAGGCAAGCCGCCAGTGGATAGCAATGGAAAACCCATTGGACCTTTTGATACCAGTGAAACACCAGGATGTGGGTTGCATGTTGAATTTGACTTTGAAGTAACCGGCTTGGATGTAGTCTGTTCGGGCACGATGCTGACGATCTATGGATTACCAATTGATATGCTGAAGCAAAGCGTAAGCTTGCAGGGTTGTCTGGTCCGTATGAAAGCAGGCTTTGTTCAGGGGTTACCACTGGCAAATAAGGATCAACAGGGGGAGGTAATCTATGGTGAAATTTATCTGGCCTATGCCAACTGGATCGGCACGAACCAGACTTTAAACCTGGTAATAAATCCAGGCATACGCAAAACCGATGACGGTAAACCTTTTTCAATTGAGGGGCAGGGGGAAGCAGGCGAAAGGGTGGGCGATGTTTTAGTCCGCGCTTTGCAAAAAACATATCCCAACAAATTGATTGATTGCACAGTCAGCGACAACCTGGTTTTGCCAGAGCCGTGGACAGGCAAATACACGGAGATTGGTTCTCTGGCTATGGTCGTAAAAAACGCCTCTATTGCGATGATGCGTGATGAAAGATATAGCGGAATCGCCATCAGCATTCTTTCCGACAGAATACGAATCTACGATAACGCATCGGCAAAGTGGGGTGAGCCAAAAACAATTTATGCCCATGAACTGGTCGGGCAGCCGACATGGATAGCGCCGTTTACCGTCAGCTTCAAATGCCCTATGAGAGGCGATATCAGATGTGGTGATGTGGTTAAACTCCCGGAGGGGCTATATTCTGGCGCAGCGTCGATTGTGATGGCTAATACAACGGCACCCAGCGTTATCGCAAAAAATTCGACCACGTTCACCGGGAAATTTCTTGTGAAATCGGTCAGACACATTGGTTCGTATCTGACAGCCGATGGCGATGCCTGGGTGACGGTATTCGAGGCATATGCTGAGAACTGGGCGAGGGTGTAATGTCAAACGCTCAAAAATTACCGTTTATTCGAACGCTGTCGGAGATGATGACCAGTTCTGGTAACCAGCAAGCCGAGCTTAAAGGCCGTGAATTGCCCTGCCATGTTGTCGATGTCAGCGGGCAGATAGTAACAGTTCAGTTTGATATGCTGCCGGAGGGGATCAACTTTCCGCAGATAACAATCCCTGTCGCCACATTCCCGTATATTCGTTACCCGATACAGCCGGGCGATCGAGGAGTAACAATTGCCGCTGATGTATCACTGCGTGGTGTGTCCGGGTTAGGAACAGGTATGGCGACACTCTCTTACTCGATGTCGCTCACTCCACTGTTTTTCGTGCCACTGGCAAACAAGGACTGGTCCGACGAAGATCCGCAAAAAATCGTTTTGTACGGTCCGGATGGCGCGATCCTCAAAACAGAGGACGGCAGTAGCTCGGTAACGGTGGCACCGGAAGAAATCAGGCTAAAGTCGAAAGCTGTTTACCTCGAGGCCGAAGATATCTTCATGAACGGGAAAATTCATCTCAACGGTCCAATCGTACAGGACAAAGAACAAATGAAGGATACAACCGCTTCGCTGATTGGCCCGCTTACTGTGCAAAATGACGCGGTGATAAAAGGTGTCAGTGCCAGCGGCCACAGCCACGATGTGGCTGGCGTTCAAAGCGGCGGCAACACGATCACGTCGAAGCAACCAAATCCGGGTTAATTCCGGTTCATTTCACTTTAAATTCTATCTCATAAAGCGAAAGCCCCGGCTGCTGGAACAGTTCGGGGCTTTTTGTATCAACAGAACAGTATTTGTAATGGCATGGAGATTACTCATGCAACCAAATTCTAGCGCACCTAAAGATAAATTTGGAGACGATTTGATGATTAAGGCTGAGACAACCCCACAAGGGGCTGATAAGGCTGCGAGAATAATCGCAGTATGTCGGGGTATTCGGCATATTCTGACTCCAGTAGCGTGGATCATTTGCACCGCTCTGGTTACCGGCACCCTAATTTACTTGAAAGGTTGACGTATGAGAACATGGGGCCGCGTCACCGACGCGAACGGCAACAAAAAATGGGTTGCAGTAGAATCTGACGCCAACGGTGATTTCTCCTATGGCTGGCTGACGACGCTCATTCAGACGTTAAAGCTGGGGTTGGGGGAGTCGCCGTTTTACGCGAATTACGGTATTCCTGCGCAGCAGTGCATCGTGCAGCAGATTTACCCGGACTACTATGTGAACATGGTTCAGCAACAGTTTGCCGGGTATTTTGCATCGCTGGCAATTTCAAAGGTAGATGGGGCAGAGAACCCCACCTATAACATCGATGTTGTGTTTTTTAACGGAACCAGTTACCGGACGCAGGTTCCGGTTTGAGGCAAGCTTTCGGGCATCAGTTGGGCCAGTGGCGTGTTAAGAAGTTCATCGCGTGGCATGACAATCCATCCACTTTTGCGTAGTAAGTGAATTACCCATTCTGTGGTTATAACTGAGCCTGATTTGTGGTGCTCAATGTGGGTAACGGAGCCGTTTCTGACGCGCATGATGATGTCAACATTCAGAGGGGATTGTGTGCTGGTGGTTTCTTCGCGCAGCTTCTTCTCGCACTCGATGAAGTATCGGCGGATCTGGCAGCCTTTTTCGTTGCGCTCGACCATTGCCAGTTCTTTGGCGGTGTCCAGGATGAGGTGGTAGTCTTTAGCTGGTATGCCTCTATCGATTTTTTCCCGATTTTGGGAAATAATCAAAAAGTCCTGATTTTCTACGAATTCATACTCGCTGATTCGCTCGGTGATCCAAGTAGCAAAGCGTTTACCTACTTCGAGAAAGGCGTGCATCATAAATATCACTGCCTGATTTTACATGTTTTCTTTACAGGAATTGATTGCAGCCTTATATGCTTCCGGAAGGCCATCTAATGGGAAGAATATTTTTTGTGGTTTTTCTTTGTTTTCAGTTGGCGGAGTGTACCAAAAAGAAAAACTACCTTTCCCTTTAGATTTTAACAAATCACTAATCTTTAATGAGCTAATAGGGCTGAACAAGTAACTTTCATTGATAGATGGGGTTGTTATAGAGTCCTGCTTTTGTTGTCCACTGATTTTATAGCTTACAGGAAGGTACGGTGGTAAATCCATTTGTTTATATCCAATAAAATAATTGACAGTTACATCACCGGGCTCACATTGAGTTAACGGTGATATATCAATAAATAAAGTTGATTTATCCTGCGGCAATTTGGATTCAACACCAATACGATAAGCCATAGTGGTAGGCATGGTAAACTCAGCATAATACCATTTACCAAATTGTTGAATGTCATTCATTCTCTCTGTGGCATCAATTGCATGAGAAACACCAGAAAATAGCAGTGAGCTAATCAAAATCCCTAATGAGTTAAATTTCATAAAATCCTCTTGAGATTAATTATGTCAGAAATGCCAATTACTATGACCAGTGCGGGTGCGCAGCCTACGCCACCCAATGATTTACTCGCAAATCTTATCACCAGAGTTGCTGAAAAAGTACCTGGATATACAGCCAACCTTCCGGCGGGACTTATTACAGACCTTGCCAGCACGGCTGTCGGGGCGCTGGCATTAATAGACCAGGCGCGGGTTGATCTTATTAACTCCGTAAGCCCATACGGCGCGAATATTCCGTTACTGATGCAACTCGGAAACATTTATGGAGCACAGAAGGGATTAAGTACAAATACGGCGGTATACGTGGTGTTTGAGGCGTTGCCGGGGTTTGGTATCCCTAAAGGATTTGTTGTCGGTGACGGCAACTACCAGTATGCAGTTTCCCGCGATACGGTGGTACCGGAAAGCGGGCAGACTGAGCCAGTCTACTGTGTGGCCACAACGTCAGGCTCATGGGCTGTACCGGAAGGAACTGTAACGCAGGTCATTACATCGGTACCCAAAGATCAGCCTGTAAAATGCACGAACCTTACCGCAGGTATGCCCGGTCAGGAGGCGCAGACGTGGGCATCATACCGCGCCGAAGTCATGGAGTCCGGCATGTTTGGTGTGCAGGGAACACCGGATTGCTTTAAAGCGATGCTCAAATCAGTAAGCGGTGTGCGCGAAAACCTGATTTCTTTCCGGCAGTCGTCGCTGGGGAAATGGGTTGCGGTTGTTGGTGGCGGTGATCCGTATGATGTGGCTTATGCGATTTACAAATCTGTACCGGATATTTCGAAACTGACCAACGATGTTAGCAATCCGTCCGGTGCGGCAGTGGAAAAACGCACGGTTTCAATAACCGTTTCGCCGGACGTTTATCAGGTGCCTTTCGTTATCCCGTCATCACAAAATGTCATGGTGCTAATCACCTGGAACGCGGTGTCTGATGATTATGTTGATCCGGCGGGTATTGCTATGGCTGTGCAGCAAAACGTTGCTGATTACATCAATTCAATTGAAGTCGGACACCCGATAAATCTTCTGCGTATCCAGGATATTTTTACCAGTTCTGTCAGGCTGCTGGTTGATGCGACGTTGATCTCAACAATTAGTGTGAGTATTGGTATTAACGGCCATATTGTCTCGCCTGCGAAAGATACGAGTCTGGTTTATGGCGATACCTATTCTTATTTTTCGACGGTGGCATCACAGGTTCAGGTCAACAAGTATGCAATATCTGACTGAGAAAATTCTTCCTGCTTATCCATTTGTACAGTACAGAGATGATCCGAATATTGTTGCGTTCTTTGATGCATACAATGAAATCGCTCAGGAATATCTCGATTCACTCAATAAACTGGCGTTGCCATGCTGGACATCGGAGTCAATAACCGGACAGTTGCTGGACTGGATTGCGCTTGGTATTTATGGCGTTGAAAGGCCTTTACTACAGGTTTCCGAGGAGGCTATTGCACGCGGCGCATACGATACCATTGAATACAATACGATCCCGTATGCAGCAATGCGGAATTACGTTCCGGGGCAGGCATCGTATGTTCCTGATGATTATTTTAAACGAATATTAACGTGGAATTTTTATAAGGCTGACGGTTCGCATTTCTGCATTGACTGGTTAAAGCGCCGTGTGGCGCGGTTTATTCATGGAAAAAACGGAATAGACCCGCCGTTACAGCATACTTTTGATGTGAGTGTGACTGTATCGGACAGTGTTTTTTCTATTCAGATACCAGAGTATGGCGATGGTATAGGCTATTTTCTGAAAGATGCCATTGACCAGAAATATGTAAAACTCCCTTTTATTTATTCCTATGCAACAACGGTGATTCAAAAATGATTCTTGGATTCGGCAATAACGTTGTTTCAGCACTGGCTGGTGATATTACGACAATTCAAACTGATATTCCGGTGATGCCTGGTACGGGGGCTAAATTTGCAAAATTGCTTTCTGCCGATTTTGAAAATAAATCAAACGGGCAACGCATCTATGCAAAAATTACGCTTACCGATAATAAAGAGTCAGCGTTTGAGATTTGTCACCTGGTATCGGTAAGCGGTGATGTGCTGAAAGTCATTCGTGGGCAGGAAGGAACAACCGCGAAAGGTTGGTCCCTTAATGACGTTGTGGCTAACTTTGCCACGCGTGGATCGGAAAACTATTTCGTACAGATAGCGCAGCTTCAGAGCGGTCATTATATTGCGGGTGTTGCTGGTGGTACTGCAAACGCACTGACGCTGGAACTTCCCACGACGTTTTTTGTTAATGGAGGCTCGGACTGGACGCTACGAACCCCGATTATCGTTTTCCCCGTTCAGAACAATACCAACGCTGCGACGCTTCAACTAACACTGGGCGGAAGGGTTCTTGGTACGTTCCCACTTTATAAGGGGAACCAGTCCGAGCTGGTAGCGAACGATATCATTAAAGGCATTCCCTTAATTTGTCTTCTTGATAGCGAGAAAAGTTATTTCAGTGTGATAAACCCCGGCAATATCTATTCAGATTTTGATCTGCGATATGTAAAAAAATCTGGTGATACATTATCGGGTGGGCTGACGTTTGAAAATGACTCAATCCTTGCGTGGATTCGAAATACAGATTGGGCAAAGATTGGGTTTAAAAATGATTCGGATTCAGACACCGATTCATATCTGTGGTTTGAAGCGGGGGATAATGGAAACGAATATTTCAAGTGGCGGAGTAAGTCTGGAACCACAACCAAAGACCTGATGAATCTCAAATGGGATGCGCTGTATGTTCTGGTGAATGCCATCATCAATGGTGAAGTTGTATCAAAATCAGCAAACGGCTTTCGTATTGCTTATGGTAATTACGGTTTTTTTGTCAGAAACGACGGGTCGAACACATATTTTATGTTGACCAATGCTGGCGACAGCACGGGGAGCTATAACGGACTAAGGCCATTCTGTATAAATAATGCCACTGGCGCAGTCACGATGGGCAACGGGCTGACTGTCAGCGGGGGGGTAAACGTTTCCAGCGGAAATATCACCGCCGGAGGAGGTCAGGTTATACCGGGTAATTACAGCAATTTTGATGCCCGTTATAAGACCAAATCAGAAGGTGTGCAGGACGTGCGCCTTGGCGGTTATCAACAGATGGGCAGTACAGGCTCAAACCTGGCTCCCTCTGGTTATGTCAGTGTGGGTGGCTACTGCTACGGAGACTGGGATAACTCTGCCGACGGGTGGTTTATCCGACCGCTTCAGAAACTGATTAACGGAACCTGGTATAACGTCGCGAGTATGTAATTATGTTGCATTTAAAAAACATTACGTCGGGCAATCCGAAAACAGCCGAACAATACGAACTGACCAAAAGGTATGGCGTCGAGTGGTTGTATACAGAATCCGGTGAAAACTGGTATGAAATCCAGAAAAATTTTTCACCTGACACATTAAAAGTTGAATATCTGGATACAGGGAAAGTTACCTGGGTTGGAAAAGATGCTGCGTCAATTAATCCCAGAAACCGGAGCGTGATTGAAATTACCGATAACACAGCGAACCGACAAATTGATGCCTCAGGTTACTGGTTTTACCGGGATGACAAATTCATATTTGACTACAGTAAAAAGGCAGAAGATGAACGAGTGAAGAGGCTTAAGGATGTAAGTCGGTTAACTGCTGAATGGGAAAAAGACCTGCTGCTGGGGTTAATCAGCGACGAAGATAAAGAAAAGCTGAAAGCCTGGCGGATATACGCGAAATCGCTGCGGGCGCTGGATTTCAGCACTATCACCGATAAAACCTCATACAGAGCCATTGAATGGCCTGTCTCTCCGGAAGCCTCTTCCTGATTTAATTAATCGCGAGAAAAACTATGTCTGTAGTGATATCAGGTGCGCTGATTGATGGCGCAGGCATCCCCATGTCCGGATGCCACATTATTCTGAAATCCTGTGTAAATACGTCGGAAGTGGTGATGCGCACAGTTGCTGACGTGGTAACGGGCGCTGGCGGTGAATATTCATTTGAAGCGCAGACCGGAAAATACTGCGTATATCTGAAACAGGACTGGTGCGACGAGCACTGTGTTGGCGATATTGCTGTATACGATGACTCAAAGCCCGGCACACTGAACGACTTTCTGACCGCCCTCGATGAAGACGATTTAAAACCGGATGTTGTGAAACGCTTTGAGGAAATGGTGGCGCAGGCGCAGCAGAGCGCGGAAGCGGCAGCGGAAAGCGAGCGGCTGGCAGAACAGCACGTTACTGATGCGCAGAAGATTAAGCATGACTGTCAGGCGCTGGCGGATAACGTACAGCAGAATGCAGAGGCCGTTGCCGAAGACAAAAAGCAGGTGGCGTTACTGGCATCATCTGCTTCTCAGGATGCGGCCCGCGCAGAGCAGGCCGTTAAGGACGCAGACAAAATCGTCGATAAGGCTGTTGATAAACTCGGTGAAGCCGCAACGCTGACCGGCGAGGCAAAAGCCAGCGCAGAGGCGGCAGCCAAAAGCGAGCAGAACGCGAAAAGTCACGCCGATAATGCAGCCGGAAGCGCACAACAGACCGCGCAGGATGTGACAGCAACCAAAACGGCCCGTGATGACGCAGAGCTTTTTGCGGGGAATGCCAGACAGGATGCAGTTGCCACTGCAGAGGACAGAAAGGCCACTGCGGAAGATGTGAAAAGCACAGGAGCAAATGCAGCCGCAGCCGGACAGAGCGCACAGGATGCCGCGGGCTATGCACGTGCAGCAGAACAGGCAAAAAATGACATTGATGTCACGCTGTCGGGTACCCTGAAAACGGTCAACCATTTGTCAGAAATTGCTGCAGCAGGCGAGGATGCGCAGCAGGAGTCCCGCGATAATCTTGGACTGACAGTTGCTGCCACAATGCCCCCCCAGAACGACACCTACGACCGCGCCGAAGGCTGTCTGGCGATTCCTGGCGCGTTCGGGTTCGGGAAAATATTCTCCAGCAGTGACAGAACAGAATTTAAATCAGGGACTGATTTTCTCCGCTGGGTAAAAACGGCAAAACCCGGTCGTTATACCGTATTTGCGGACACAAATGTGGTGGTACCAGGCATTCAGACAAACGGCGTTATTGAAATTATCTGGCCACAACCTAAAAGCTCAACCGATGACAGGGCCTATAAGACAGTAATTTATTACGGTGTTAATGGTCAGATTTATTGCAATCGCTACGTTGGCGGTCAGGGGTATCTGACTGGCTGGGAAAACCTGAAGGTTGATGTGGCTTCACTCATTGCACAGATTGAAGCACGCGCGCCCCTGAAAAGCCCTGCGCTGACCGGAACGCCGTCCACGCCAACACCACCAGATGATGCAGCAGGTAATGAAATAGCCAATGCGGAATTTGTCCGCAAACTGCTCGCCGCACTGGTTGACTCGTCACCAGAAGCCCTGGACACGCTGAACGAGCTGGCAGCGGCGCTGGGTAATGACCCGAACTTTGCGACAACGGTCACTAATGCACTGGCAGGTAAGCAGCCGCTTAATGACATGTTAACGGCTGTCAGCCAGATAACACCGGAAGAAAACACACTGCCTTATTTCAGTGAAGAGGGCCGGATTTTACTGGCGCAGCTGTCAGAAAAAGCCCGCGCATTACTGGCACTGGACACACCTGAAGCCATGCGCACGGAGCTTGAGCTGAAAGCGGCTGCGACGATGGAACCCCAGAGCGATATCCGCGACCGTACACCGGGCAGGCTGGCGCTGTCCGGTATACATGGATTTGGTCAGGCATTTGCCAGTGCCGACGCTCTGGCGTTTGAGGGACTGTCTGATTTCGTTGAATGGCTGAAGAAAGTCACGCCGGGGCGGTATGCGGTCAGTATTACAGATTCATCACAACTGCTTACCGGTACCACGCAATTTAACGGCATTATTGACGTGATGTGGTCCCCGTACGCCAACAGTGAATCTGACACAGTCCGCAAATTTAAAACCCTGATGTGTTACAACCAGTATTATCAGGGTGAACACTGTATTCACTATATGCAGTACCGGTACAACGACAGCGATAACAGCTGGAACATGTCATCGCGGGTAGTTGTCTACGACGGAGATTCACTGGCGTACCTGTTGTCCAGGATGGCGGGCTCAGGCTCATATTACAAATACCCGGCAGTTGGCTCTCTTCTTCTCGCGGTCTATCAGGGAACAGCAGCAGGCGATAAGGCAATCAAAATTGGTCAGGGGGACATTGTGCCGGGGTCACGACTCGGCCCGGTAAATATCACCTGCTCAATTAATGATGCAGGTTCATATGTTTCCACCCCACGCGTTTCTGCCGGAGGTGCCGGGGCATTCAGCTTTCCCGGTCGCTATCAGGCGCTTTCTGGATTCAGTAATTCGTATGGCGATGAAGGTCGCATTTGTCTGTTTGTGCGCATCGAGTAACGAGGAAATAAGACATGAAAATCAGAGCGGTAAAAGGCATCAGAAACGCGCATTATCTTGAAAATGGCGCGGTTGACTGCGAGGTGTTATTTGAGGGTGAAACGGAATTCGTCACGTATACCGCCATGCAGGACGATAGCGCCCCGACAGGCCAGCGCATCTGGGAAGAGTTACAGAGCGGCAAATGGGGTGAAATCGCCACGTTCACTATTACACCCGAACTTATCGCCGCGGCGAAGGATGCCAAAAAGCGGGAAATCGAGGCGTGGCGAACAGAACAGGAAGCGCAGCCGTTCACGTTCGAATGGAACGGTCGTACCTGGAACGCTGGCCCCGATTCACTTGCTCGCCTTTATCCGGTAGTAATGGCAGCGAAATCCGATACGGCACGAACCGCCCTTGCGTGGGGTGATGCCGATAATCAACAGGTGAAACTGTCAATGCCTGAACTGGAAGAACTGGCGGCAGCAATGGCGCAAGCACAGGTCGATCGCAATGACGAGATTTATCAACGCCAGCGAGAGATGAAGGATGAGTTGCGCAGTCTGGAGGATTTGGCCTCAATACGAGCGTTTAATGTTATGTGATGAACTGCTCACTGTGATGTCTATATTTAACACCTGAAGGATTAACTCTAGATTACTTAAAAAGATATTTGGGAATTATCTATTGAAACAGATTTAACGCATTTGTAATTTTCAAGATATTAACCATGGTTATAATAACGCGGTTTCTAATGTTTCCTGTTATTGTTAATTGCCATCATAAGTAAATTTTTTGTTGATTTGTTTTTTGGGTTTGTTTATAAAAAGTGATAATGCAGAGGAGATAATAATGTGAATAAAAAAATGATTCTATTTTTATGTTCTTTTATTATAGCTGGTTGTTCGAATGGAATTGGGGATTCACCTTCGCCACCGGGAAAGAATGTAGAATTAGTCGGAATTCCAGGGCAAGGTGTTGCAGTTGCCTCAAACGACACATCTCCAATACTTGGGAGCAAGAGTACTGACTTTCCTGAAGTTTCAATAATGAGCACAGGGGGAGCGATGCTTACAGTTTGGGCCAGACCTGTACGTAACTGGCTTTGGGGATATACTCCGTTTGATTCAGTAAGTTTTGGAGAGAACAGGAACTGGAAGGTTGTGGATGGTAAAGATGCCGGTACAGTGAAATTTATTAATGTTGCCCAAGGAACTTGCATGGAAGCCTTTAAAAACGGGGTGATACATAATACCTGTGATGATAATTCATTATCTCAGGAGTTTCAGTTACTACCTTCTACTAATGGTAATGTGCTTATAAGAAGTAGTGCCTTGCAGACGTGTATAAGAGCAGACTATTTAAGCAGAACTATACTGTCACCGTTTGCTTTTACAATCACCCTTGAGAAATGCCCTGGTGCAAAAGAAGAAACGCAAGAAATGCTATGGGCAATAAGTCCACCTGTTAGGGCGGCAAAACCAAATCTGATTAAGCCAGAATTAAGACCATTCAGGCCATTGCCAATTCCACCTCATGATAAACCTGATGGAATGGAGGGAGTATGAGAAAATTATTATTCCTGTTAATGATTTTGCCGGGTATTTCTTTTGCAGATTTAAGCGATTTTAAAGTTGCAACCTGGAATTTACAGGGCTCAAATGCACCAACGGAAAATAAATGGAACACACATGTTCGACAACTTGTCACGGGAAGTGGTGCTGTTGATATCCTGATGGTTCAGGAGGCTGGCTCAGTACCATCTTCTGCAATGTTGACTGAGCGTGAATTTAATACTCCAGGTATTCCGATGAATGAGTATATCTGGAATACAGGAACAAATAGTCGCCCACAAGAGCTATTTATATATTTCTCGCGTGTTGATGCATTCGCTAACAGAGTAAATCTTGCGATTGTCTCAAACAGGAGAGCTGATGAGGTGATTGTATTACCTCCACCAACGGTTGTATCACGACCTATTATCGGAATAAGAATTGGTAATGATGTCTTTTTCTCGACTCATGCTTTGGCAAACCGGGGTGTGGATTCTGGAGCAATAGTTAACAGTGTTTTTGAATTTTTCAACAGACAAACGGATCCTATAAGACAGGCCGCTAACTGGATGATCGCAGGAGATTTCAACCGTTCACCTGCTATGTTATTTTCAACACTTGAGCCGGGAATCCGTAATCACGTGAATATTATTGCACCACCAGATCCAACGCAGGCCAGTGGTGGAGTGCTTGATTATGCTGTAGTTGGAAACTCAGTGAGTTTTGTGCTTCCCCTGTTGAGGGCTTCGCTGTTATTTGGGTTGTTAAGAGGGCAAATTGCCTCTGATCACTTTCCGGTTGGCTTCATTCCCGGAAGAGGAGCTAGAAGATGAGAATAATTATTACGATTTTGGTTTTATTATTGACCGGGTGTTCTTCTGATGTGGTAAATCAACGAGGGCTTCTCACTCAGTTTGCTGGCAACAATGCTTCTGGAGATCCTGAACCCAGACCTGTGTTGGTTAATATTAGAAACGTTCTTACTGGTGGGATACTCAGAAACCCTGTAGGTCGTGACTTCAATGTAAATAATTGGGTTATATCAGAAGTAAAGACTAATGATTTGGATTTGATATCGGCACCGGGGGGGCATGTTCAGATAAAAAACCCTGATGGTAATGAATGCCTTGCAATTCTAAATGGGCAATTAGCAGTGGCTAAACAGTGCACTGAAAGCAATCGCAATGCATTATTTACTTTTATAACCAGTGAAACTGGGGCTGTGCAAATCAAGTCGATTGGAAATGGTCAATGTTTGGGGAATGGAGAAAGTGTTACAGATTTCAGGTTAACAAAATGTGTTAATGATCTGGGCCGTCCTTTTGATACGGTGTCGCCGGGATTACTCTGGATGCTGAATCCACCATTATCTCCGGCAATAATGTCTCCATTGACGATCTAATCTGTAATTCTCAATAAAACCGCAGCACGTTATATGCGGGAACGTGCCGCGGTTTATTATTATATAGTCAGGTAGTAATGACAAGGTTTAGTAACGTTTGCATGAGAGGAAGAATAATTGAATAATCTAGAGGATTTACGCTCAATCAGAGAGATGACGATTAGCAGTCAATGGGTACAGTGAGAATAATGGGATTACAACAGGCTGATAATTTTGAATTTAAAAAGGAATTGTTGGGACGACGGATGCCGTCCCGGTAGAAATTAAGATGTTATTAGCGATGCCAGTTTGTTAACTAAGTTGGTATACTCTTCTGGTTTTTCATCGAACATTTTTGCATATTTTGCAATTCTCTCAGCATCCACAAATAAAAATGTATTTGCTTCTTGTACTTGCTCAAATGATGATATGGCTGATTTGTGACATGGAGAGGAAGTAATGTTCTTATGTGTATCTTTGCTGGCAAAGAATAAACGAACGGTTACATTTGGTGCACCGAAAAGCTCCTCGCAATAAAATAAAACATGCCCAATTTTATCGGTCTCTTTTCTGTCTTCTGCACTAAACGTACCGTTTATGGAAGCAAGCACACCTTTAGCTATTTCAAGCGAATTTCCTGTTGTGATGCCAGGTATCAGTTGTTGAATAATTTGTGTATCAATACTCAAAGAACCACTTTTAATCTCTAGGGTCTTTGTGAATTTCTGTATTTCTGCAAAAAAACCAGAGCCGCGTATTATTTTTGTCCAGCTATCGTAATCAAATAAATCTTTCCCTTTTTGTCCTATTGCAGTTGTCATTGCAGAAAAAAGAACAGTTACACTATCAAACAGATTTCTGGCATCATCATTTAAGTTTGTTTCAGTAGATGAATAGAATATATTTCCCGTTTCATTAAGTCTGTAACTGACGGGGGCTTCTGAGTCACGTAGCAGCTTTAGGTCCGTGGCATAAGGGGTTACGGGGATATATTGAGATGACGGACATTTCTCATTAAGGATTATGGTGTTCATAACAACCTCCTTATTATCAGCTATTACAGATGACCTTTCAGTCAATATAAAAATACATCAAACGCAATATGAAAATGTGAAATAGATCTCAAAATTTTGGTAATGACAATTAGTTTTATTTGTAACAAAAATAAGAAAAAAGATAACAATATATGCAACCAGTGAGCTGTTGATAGTGCGAGTGTTGAATGGCTTCTGACTAGAAGTGATTCAGTTGAGAAGTATTTATATGTGCATTTTGCAGGCATTGGTTGAGAAGTTTTAGATTCTTTCGGTGGCAAAAATGGGGCAAAAAGCCGCAAAAGGGGCAAAAATGGGGCAAAAAAAGAGTGGATTATCGTGGCTTATTGTAGTTGCCGATAATGTTTAACATATTGAAAAATAAATAAAATACTTATGGGGCAGATAGTTGTGATTTTTGCCCTTACTTGTTCAGGTTGTATTGTTCTTTCTTACTAATTTCTTGATTTTGCGACATTTAATAGCGACTCAATTCGTTATATGGCATCAGAAAAGTATGCGTCATGCCGGAACGCCCAGCATAAGAAATCTGATATAAAAACTGTGGCGTGTATGGTACGGATTAGAGGGGAAAATGTCAGCACATTTGCGAAATGAATCAAAAAGCCCGCAGCGGTCTGCGGGCGTTAGTGTTAGCGCACGACCAGCACTGAGCACTCGGCGTGACGTACTACGGCAGCGGCGTTAGAGCCGAGCAGGTAGGTGGTGATATCCGGTCGATGAGAAGCAATGATTATCATGTGAGCAGGGATTTTTTTCGCCATTTCCAGAATACGGTCTTTTGGCGAACCTTCTTCAACATGGACATGCACTCTGTCAGTCGGCAGTTTGAATTTTTTAATGACTTTTTCCAGTTGCGATTTGGCTTCCGCTTTCAGGTCATCCATTGCCGGTAACTCTGCGGAATACGCTAATCCCAGAGAGGCATAGTAGGGTAGCGAAGGTATTACCGTCAGGAAATGAACCTCTGCATCATCAATCTTTGCCTCTGCCTCAACGTGGCTAATCACACGTTGAGTTAATTCTGAATCTGAAATATCGATAGGGACAAGAATCGTTCTGTTCATAAAACCTCCTGTTTTAGTATCCGCATAAAGTGTAACGCCAGATGACTCATTTTGTGTAATGACGGAGTTCACATTTTTAATTTAGATCAAGGGAGGAGAAATATGAAGAAAATGCCCGCCAAACGGCGGGCAGGCAAGATTAAAACTGGTATACCAGACCTAAAGCAACGATATCATCGGTAGAGATACCGTTCGCAGCGTAGAAGCTGTCATCATCATCAAGTAGGTTGATTTTATAATCAACATAGGTGGACATGTTTTTGTTGAAATAATATGTTGCGCCAACGTCGGCGTATTTAACCAGATCTTTATCGCCATCAGTACCGACTAAATCGTTGCCTTTAGACATCAGGAAGGAGACAGCCGGACGCAGGCCAAAATCAAACTGATACTGGGCAGTAACTTCAAAGTTCTGGGTTTTGTTGGCAATCGTATTTGCTGAATTGCCGTAAGGCGTCATGTTACGGGTTTCAGAGTACATGGTTGCAAGGTAGATATTGTTAGCATCGTATTTTGCCCCTGCCGTCCATGCGTCAGCCTTATCGCCTTTTGCAGTAGAGAATTCAGCCTGTTGGTTGGTACGATCAGAACTGGTATACGCAGCACCAATGCTCACCCCCATACCTAAGTCGTAGGTAGAGGAGATACCGAAACCGTCGCCATTGGCATTCTTAATATTACGACTGCCGCCGTTTGCCGTACCTTCTTGCTCATGACTAACCTGGTTTTCGTTCGCTCCCTGATACTGCACAGCAAAGTTCAGGCCATCAACCAGACCGAAGAAATCGGTGTTACGGTAGGTCGCGACGCCGTTTGCACGACCGGTCATATAGTTATCGGCTTTGGTATAAGAATCGCCACCGAATTCAGGCAGCATATCTGTCCAGCCTTCGATGTCGTACATCACACCATAATTACGACCATAGTCAAATGAACCGAAGTCACCAAATTTCAGACCAGCAAATGCCAGACGAGTCCAGGAGTCGCCTTTATCATTTTCAGAGCCATTAGCCTGAACGTTATATTCCCACTGACCATAACCGACCAGTTGATCGGTAATTTGAGTTTCGCCTTTAAAACCAAAACGTACATAAGTTTGATCGCCATCACTATTCGCATTATCAGAAAAATAATGCAGGCCATCGACTTTGCCGTACAGGTCTAATTTATTGCCGTCTTTATTATAAATTTCTGCTGCATGTGCAGCACCTGCGGCGAGCAGGGCAGGGATTAAGAGCGCCAGTACTTTGCTTTTCATTGAATAAATCCTTTAGTTATTTTATTTGCCTTAATTTCCCCTGTTTGGGGAATGAAAACATCCTAAAGGAGAAGTTCAGTCAGCAGATAAATATCATTTGTTACGCCTTAAGTAAAACCTTAATCAAATAATTCTATGGAAATAGTAATAGGTTTGATGAATGTGTTTCTGGGGAATCATGCAAAATAAAAATTATACATTTAATAAAGCATGGGTTATTCTGCGCGGGTTATATGCCTTTATTGTCACAGATTTTATTTTCGGTTGGGCCATTGCATTACTAATGTTTTTCCAACGAATAAAAAGACAAGCCCGAACTTTCGTTCGGGCTTTTTTTTGAATTGGATAATAGTTATCCAGAAAGGTTACTCGGTGCTATTTTTTTCCGCCTTTCCGGCCATTTGTGCCAGGAAGTCATAACGTTTTTGCAAATCAGCGGCGGCATCTTTCCATAACTGTTCGGCCACTTCCGGCTGTTGCGTGTTCAGACGGCGGAAACGCTGTTCATGAAGAAGCGTTTCTTCCAGAGCTTCTGAAGGCGGGCGGGAATCCAGCGCCAGCGGCAGTTTACCTTCATCGGCTCGACGCGGGTCAAAGCGATACAGCGGCCAGAAGCCAGTTGCGGTGAGTTGACGCATCTGGTCGTGACTTAATGCCAGGTCATAACCGTGCTCTTCACATGGGCTGTAAGCAATAATCAGCGATGGACCCGGATACGCTTCTGCTTCCTGTATCGCTTTCACCGTCTGGTTGAGTTGTGCGCCAAGAGAAATCTGCGCGACATAAACATGACCGTACATCATTATGCTAACACCAAGATCTTTGCGTGCTTTGCGTTTGCCATGTTCACCAAACTTAGTTACCGCGCCAAGCGGGGTGGCTTTCGATGCCTGACCGCCGGTATTGGAATAGCATTGCGTATCCAGCACCAGGATGTTGACGTTTTCCGTCAGACTCAACACATGATCCAGACCGCCAAAGCCGATGTCGTAAGCCCAGCCGTCACCACCAATCAGCCAGATTGATTTCTCCACCAGTGCATCTGCGTCACGCAGCAGTTCATGCGCTTCAGCCACATCTTTGAGTTGCTGGCGCAGAGCAGCGACTTGTTCGCGACGAACGTCTGGCGTGGCGTCTGATTTCAACGCAGTCAGTAACTCAGCAGGGATTTTATCAGCAAATTGATCCAGCAGACGCAGCACGCGGACACGGTGTTGATCGACTGTCAGGCGGAAACCAAGGCCGAATTCGGCATTATCTTCAAATAGCGAGTTCGCCCATGCCGGTCCACGACCGTTGGCATCAGTGGTATATGGCGTGGAGGGCAGGTTGCCGCCGTAAATAGAAGAACAGCCAGTAGCGTTGGCAATCAACATCCGATCGCCATAGAGCTGAGTGAGCAATTTGATATACGGCGTCTCACCACAACCGGAGCAAGCGCCAGAATATTCAAACAGCGGAGTGATCAACTGCGAAGTACGAATATCAATACGTTCCAGTTTGCTGCGGTCGATTTCTGGTAAATTCAGGAAGAAGTCGTAATTGATTTTCTCTTCTTCCACATGTTCCAGACGCGACATCATATTGATGGCTTTGATCTCTGGATTTTGTCGGTCTTTCGCCGGGCAAACTTCTACGCACAGGTTACAACCGGTGCAGTCTTCCGGTGCGACCTGCAACACATATTTCTGTCCGCGCATATCACGAGATTTCACATCCAGTGAATGCAGGCTGGTCGGAGCGTTTTCCATCGCTTCGGGCGGTACGACTTTCGCGCGAATGGCGGAGTGTGGGCAAGCCGCGACGCAGTGGTTACATTGAGTACAGAGTTCCTCTTTCCAGATAGGGATCTCTTCGGCAATGTTGCGTTTTTCCCAGCGAGTAGTGCCCATCGGCCAGGTGCCGTCTGGCGGCAGCGCCGAAACGGGGAGGGCGTCGCCAAGTCCGGCGAGCATCGCAGCGGTAACCGTTTTGACAAAATCAGGTGCGGCATCAGATACCACTGGTGGACGGTTGGCACTTTGCGGATTTACCGGTTGCAGTGGTACTTCTTCAACGGACTCGCGCGCCAGCGCCAGAGCTTGCCAGTTGCGTTCCACCAGATCCTGGCCTTTGCTGCTGTAACTTTTGGCAATGGCGCCCTGAAGTTCGGCCAGGGCGCTGTCGCCAGGCAGAATTTGCGTCAGGTGGAAGAAAGCCATCTGCATGACGGTGTTAATGCGTGCTGCCAGCCCACATTCGCGGGCAATTTTCGCCGCGTTAATCACATAGAAACGCGCTTTTTTCTGATTCAACACAGCCTGAACTTCTTGCGGCAGCCGCGACCACACTTCATCGGCGCTGTACGGTGTGTTAAGCAGGAAAATGCCACCAGGTTTTAAACGCTCGGCCATTTGATATTTGTCGATAAACTGCAACTGGTGGCAGCCAACAAAATCAGCTTGCGAAATCAAATACGCGGAACGGATGGGCTGCTCGCTTACGCGCAGATGGGAAACCGTCAGGCCACCCGCTTTTTTAGAGTCGTAAACAAAATAGCCCTGGGCATACCACGGCGTGGAGTTACCGATAATTTTGATATTGTTTTTAGTTGCGGAAACGCTGCCGTCGCTACCCAGCCCGTAAAAGAGTGCTTCCAGTTTTGCGGAGTTCGGCAGAGTATTTTCCGGCAATGGTAGCGACAAATTGGTCACATCGTCATAAATACCGACGGTAAAGCGAGCTTTCGGTTTAGCTGCGTTGAGTTCGGCAAATACCGCCAGTACACAGTCTGGGCCAAATTCTTTGGATGAAAGACCATAGCGCCCGCCAATGACGCGTGGCAGTGTTTCGCGCTCGCCATTATTAAAGGCTTCAGCCAGCGCCGTCATTACATCCAGATACAGGGGTTCTGCCTGCGCACCAGGCTCTTTGGTGCGATCCAGCACCGCCACAGTACGTACAGAGTTCGGCAATGCTTGCAGTAAGTGTCTGGCGGAGAAAGGGCGGTAAAGTCGCACTTTTAGTACGCCCACTTTTTCGCCACGGGTCAGCAATTCGTCCACGACTTCTTCACAGGTGCCAATGGCCGACCCCATCAGGATAATTACCCGTTCCGCTTGCGGATGACCATAATACTCAAACGGCTGATACTGGCGACCTGTCGCGGCAGCGAAATCAGCCATCGCCTGTTCAACATGGTCATAGACCGCGTTGTACCACGGGTTAGTGGCCTCACGTGACTGGAAGTAAGTGTCCGGATTAGCCGACGTACCGCGAATTACCGGATGTTCCGGGTTAAGTGCGCGAATGCGATGAGCATCAATTTCTGCCTGGGGCATTAGCTCAAGAATAGTGTCGTCGGCCAGTGGGACAATTTTGTTGATTTCGTGGGAAGTGCGGAAACCATCAAAGAAATGAATAAATGGCACGCGGCTTTTCAGCGTTGCGATGTGTGAAATGAGAGCAAAGTCTTGGGCTTCCTGCACGTTTGCTGCACACAACATGGCGCAGCCAGTCTGGCGCACCGCCATCACATCTGAATGATCGCCAAAAATAGAGAGCGCATGAGTGGCCACAGTACGCGCTGCCACATGCAGTACAAACGGCGTCAGCTCACCTGCCAGTTTATACAGCGTCGGGATCATCAGCAGTAAACCCTGCGACGATGTAAATGATGTCGAAAGAGCGCCTGTTTGCAAAGCACCATGCACAGTTGCGATAGCGCCAGCTTCTGACTGCATTTCAACCACACGAGGTGTATCTCCCCATACGTTCTTCAGGCCGTTTCCGGCCCAGGCATCAGCCTGTTCAGCCATCGTGGAACTCGGGGTAATAGGGTAAATGGCGATAACTTCACTGGTGCGAAATGCCACCGAAGCTACCGCGCCATTTCCGTCAATTGTGATCATACGACACCCTTACATTGCGCAAATGAGGGGCGCACGAAAAAGCTGCGCGCCCAGTAGTAATCTTTTAATTTTAGCAAATGGCTTTCTGCTGCATTTTCGCTTTTGTGTTCTCTGTATCAGCGTAATGAATGTTTTGATCAAATCCGGTACAAAAAAATAGCCACAAAATAGTAACAATACGTTGCAATTCACAATACAGTTCTCGACGTAGCCGCCTGAGCTGCCTATTATTACGGCGGTGTCGTTGGACTTAAAGATTTGAGGAAGTAAAGATGCGAGTAATGTTGTGCGTAGGGGCTGCTGTTTTATTGTTGTCGGCGTGTAGTAGTGAACCTGTTCAGCAGGCGACCGCGGCACATGTGGCCCCAGGTTTAAAAGCGTCAATGTCGAGTAGCGGAGAGGCAAATTGTGCGATGATTGGCGGTTCGCTTTCCGTTGCCCGTCAACTGGATGGTACAGCGATCGGGATGTGTGCATTGCCCAACGGCAAACGCTGTAGCGAACAGTCGCTTGCCGCCGGAAGTTGTGGCAATTATTAATTCATTAAATCCGCCAGCTTATACGTTAATGTCTGTTTTGCGGTCGCCAGCGTTAACTGATTCGCGGTCAGATCCACTTGCGCACCTTCTTTCAGCATTTCGCGGATGGTGTTATCGAGTTCGTTAAGCTGTGGATTGGCACACATCATACGAGTCATTGCCAGTCCTTTAACTTTTAGTTCTCCGTCCGAAAGTTTACCTTCGCCGCTAAAGCGGTTGCACATGTTGCCAGAAATCATCATCTTTTCACCAAAGCTGATTTCTGGCGGGTTTTTCTCGCTGGCAACAGGTTGACCATTTACACTTTCCAGTACGAAACGGTGATGCTGTAACTGTTCTGGCGTTACAGCAATTTTGTCATTACTTACACATCCCGCCATCAGCAGGCTTAGCGCGACTAGCGCGGCAACTTTCTTCATTGTGGTTCTCAACTTAAGGTATATACCGGATGCAACGCGACGCGCCTTATCCGTCCTTCAAACGTATTTTAAGGATAGTGGATGAAAGATCTTTGGGGATTATCTGAATAAGCTCCCCTGACTTGCAGGGGAGCCGCAAAATTAAACCAGTTCGTTCGGGCAGGGTTCGCCTTTTTCCAGATTGCTCAAATTTTGCAGCGTTGTCTGGGAAATACTGGTCAGGGCTTCTGCCGTCAGGAACGCCTGGTGTCCGGTGAACAGTACGTTATGGCAGGCTGACAGACGACGGAAAACATCATCCTGAATCACATCGTTGGATTTATCTTCAAAGAACAGATCGCGTTCATTCTCATACACGTCCATTCCCAGCGAGCCAATTTTCTGGTTTTTCAGTGCTTCAATCGCGGCTTGTGAATCAATCAGCGCACCACGGCTGGTGTTGATGATCATTACGCCATTTTTCATCTGATCGAACGCCGCCTCATTCAGCAGGTGGTAGTTCTCCGGCGTCAGCGGGCAGTGTAGGGAGATAACGTCTGATTCAGAGAACAAGGTCGGCAGATCGACATATTCCACGCCGAGTTCCAGTGCTGCTGCACTTGGATACGGATCGAATGCCAACAGGCGCATACCAAAACCTTTCAGTATACGCAGCATTGCTACACCGATTTTACCGGTGCCAATCACCCCCGCCGTTTTACCGTACATGGTAAAACCAGTAAGCCCCTCCAGAGAGAAGTTGGCGTCACGGGTACGCTGATACGCGCGGTGAATACGACGGTTCAGCGTCATCATCATACCAATCGCATGTTCAGCAACGGCTTCCGGATCGTAAGCTGGGACACGCACCACTTTGAACCCCAGCTCTTTTGCCGCGTCGAGGTCGACGTTATTGAAACCGGCACAGCGCAGGGCGATATACTTAACGCCGTGCTTTTTCAGCTCCTCCAGCACCGGACGGCTGCCGTCGTCGTTTACGAAAATACATACTGCTTCGCAACCGTTGGCGGTTTTTGCCGTTTTTTCCGTCAGCAGAAAGTCAAAAAATTCCAGCTCAAAGCCAAAGGACTCGTTCACCTGTTGCAGGTACTTTTTGTCGTACTGTTTTGTGCTATATACGGCGAGTTTCATAAGACTTTCTCCAGTGATGTTGAATCACATTTAAGCTACTAAAAATATTTTACAAAATTTAAAATTTAATTGAAAGTTATGGCGATATTGAAAATTCCAGGAACATCTATGCTTAGTGTAGGCGCAACCTTCAACTGAACGGTTAAACATGCCACAATACCTGTATTGACTGCTTAATTTTTCGCTAAATCAGGATATTAACTACCCATGTTGGGTAAATATAAAGCCGTTCTCGCGCTGCTATTACTGATTATTCTTGTGCCGTTGACGCTGCTGATGACGCTCGGGCTGTGGGTTCCCACGCTGGCGGGTATCTGGCTACCGCTCGGTACACGCATTGCATTGGATGAAAGCCCACGCATTACGCGTAAAGGTTTAATTATTCCCGATCTCCGTTATTTGGTGGCGGATTGCCAGTTGGCACATATCACCGATGCCAGCCTTTCGCATCCCAGTCGCTGGTTATTGAACGTCGGTACAGTAGAACTTGACTCCACTTGCCTGGCGAAATTGCCACAGGAAGAACCCTCGCCAGCCGCACCGAAAACTCTTGCGCAGTGGCAATCCATGCTGCCTAACACCTGGATCAATATTGATAAACTGATTTTTTCACCCTGGCAGGAATGGCAGGGAAAACTCTCTCTATCGTTGACCTCCGATATCCAGCAACTGCGTTATCAGGGCGAAAAAGTTAAATTTCAAGGCCAACTTAAAGGGCAGCAACTCACGGTCAGTGAACTGGATGTTGCCGCCTTTGCAAATCAGCCGCCAGTAAAACTGGTGGGAGAATTTACCATGCCGCTTGTGCCGGATGGGCTTCCGGTAAGTGGTCATGCTACAGCAACGTTGAACCTGCCACAGGAACCGTCACTGGTGGATGCCGAGCTGGAGTGGCAGGAAAATAGTGGGCAATTGATTGTAATGGCTCGAGATAACGGCGATCCGTTGCTCGATTTGCCGTGGGAAATTACCCGTCAACAGTTGACCGTTAGCGATGGTCGCTGGAGCTGGCCGTATGAAGGTTTTCCCCTGAGTGGGCGGCTGGGTATCAAAGTCGACAACTGGCAGGCAGGCCTTGAGAACGCGTTGGTGAGTGGTCGACTGAGTGTGCTGACCCAGGGGCAAGCGGGTAAGGGTAACGCGGTGCTTAATTTCGGCCCAGGAAAATTAAGCATGGATAACAGTCAGATGCCGCTGCAACTGACCGGTGAAGCGAAGCAGGCAGATCTCATTTTATATGCTCGCTTACCTGCTTACTTAAGCGGAAGTCTGGCTGACCCAACGCTGGCCTTTGAACCGGGAGCGTTATTACGTTCAAAGGGGAGAGTCATCGATTCGCTGGACATCGATGAAATCCGTTGGCCTTTAGCAGGGGTAAAAGTCACTCAACGTGGCGTTGACGGGCGCTTGCAGGCTATTTTGCAGGCTCATGAAAATGAATTGGGCGACTTTGTGCTGCATATGGATGGACTGGCGAATGATTTTCTTCCTGACGCTGGCCGCTGGCAGTGGCGTTACTGGGGCAAGGGCAGTTTTACCCCAATGCACGCCACCTGGGATGTTGCAGGAAAAGGTGAGTGGCAGGACAGCACGATTACGCTGACCGATCTCTCAACCGGGTTCGATCAGTTGCAATATGGCACGATGACCGTGGAAACACCGCGCTTAATTCTTGATAAACCCGTTGTCTGGGTGCGCGACGCCCAGAATCCGTCTTTTAGTGGCGCGCTTTCGCTGGATGCAGGACAAACACTTTTCACGGGCGGCAGTGTGTTACCGCCATCAACGTTAAAATTTAGTGTCGATGGGCGCGATCCGACGTATTTCCTCTTCAAAGGGGATTTACATGCTGGTGAGATTGGTCCGGTACGGGTGAATGGTCGCTGGGACGGTATTCGCCTGCGCGGCAACGCCTGGTGGCCTAAACAATCACTGACCGTATTCCAGCAGCTGGTGCCACCAGACTGGAAGATGAACTTACGCGATGGCGAGTTGTATGCCCAGGTGGCATTTTCTGCTGCGCCTGAGCAGGGCTTCCGTGCGGGTGGGCATGGCGTGTTGAAAGGTGGCAGCGCGTGGATGCCAGACAACCAGGTCAACGGTGTCGACTTTGTTTTGCCATTTCGTTTTGCCGACGGTGCGTGGCACCTGGGAACGCGGCGGCCTGTGTCATTACGTATTGCTGAAGTGGTTAACCTGGTGACGGCAAAAAATATCTCTGCCGATCTTCAGGGCCGTTATCCGTGGACCGAAGATGAACCCTTGTTACTGACCGATGTGAGTGTTGATGTTTTGGGCGGTAACGTGCTGATGAAACAATTACGTATGCCGCAACACGATCCGGCGCTGTTGCGACTGAATAATCTCTCTTCCAGTGAACTGGTTAGCGCCGTCAATCCGAAGCAATTCGCGATGTCAGGGGCATTTAGTGGTGCATTGCCGCTATGGCTTAACAATGAAAAATGGATTGTGAAAGATGGCTGGCTGGCAAACGCAGGTCCCATGACTTTGCGCCTGGATAAAGACACCGCCGATGCAGTGGCAAAAGACAATATGACCGCAGGAACTGCCATCAACTGGTTGCGCTATATGGAAATTAGCCGTTCATCGACAAAAATTAATTTAGATAATCTCGGCGTGTTAACCATGCAGGCGACGATCAGTGGTAATAGTCGCGTCGATGGTAAAACCGGTACGGTAAATCTCAATTACAGCCATGAAGAGAATATTTTCACGCTGTGGCGCAGTTTACGCTTTGGCGATAATCTCCAGGCATGGCTGGAACAGAATGCCCGACTCCCGGAAACTGGCTGCCCATCAGGAAAAGAGTGTGAGGAAAAACAATGAAAATAGTGATAGCCGCGTTCGCGTCCTCTTTTATGTTGGTTGGCTGTACGCCGCGCATTGAAGTGGCTGCACCGAAAGAGCCAATCACCATTAATATGAACGTTAAAATTGAGCATGAGATCATTATCAAGGCGGACAAAGACGTTGAAGATTTGCTCAAAACCCGTAGCGATCTTTTTTGAGGTAATGATGAAAAGAACATTACTCATAGCGGTATGGATTATTGGCCTGGTGAGCAGTAGTGCGATGGCATTAACCCTGAATGAAGCCAGAAGTCAGGGGCGGGTAGGTGAAAGGCATAATGGCTACCTTGCGGCTATAAGCACTGATCCGGAAACACGCGAGCTGGTAGCAAATATCAACCAAGCACGGAAAGAGAGTTATCAGAAGCTCGCTGAAAGCCATAATATCCCATTGGAGGAAGTGGCGAATCTGGCAGGGACGAAGCTGGTGGAAAAGGCAAAACCAGGTGAATACGTGCAGGGCATAAATGGTATGTGGATACGGAAATAACATACAACGGTAGTTCAAACACCATTTGGTAGTAGTCGGTGAAAAATAGGGTATTAGTTCACAAGAGCATAGTGCACTGTGTCGCTGCAAAGGAGAACATCGATTACACCGACATTCCTGAGAAAAAGATGAATGTCTTAAAGGAGATGCGTTCGCAACTATAGTGAATTGCTTCCCATTAAATAAATCATCTCAATCAATATTGAAAGCTTATAATATTCTTTTTGTGAATTTAATATCGAGATCTTTATCATCATTGAGATGGTTTTTAATTATATATAAAAATTATCTTTTTATGATTTAAATATTCATTGAAACTATAATTAGTCGATACTGACAAAATAGATTGAATAATGTTCAAATAGCAATATAGAATGCCTTGCATATGTTTTTTGAATGTTTCATGGTCAGGTATTTGTAAAGGTTGTTGATTTCAACAATTTTTATAAATCCTGGCATTCTTTATATTTGTCAGAAGGATTTATTATGCAAAGGAAAACCCTATTATCAGCCTGTATTGCATTAGCTCTGAGTGGTCAGGGTTGGGCGGCTGATATTACAGAGACAGAAACGGCCACAGGCGAAAAGAAAAATACCAATGTGACTTGTCCGGCAGACCCTGACAAGCTGACTCCGGAAGCGTTAAAACAAATCCCTCCCGAATGTTCTCCACAAGTACAACAAAACCTTATGCCGTGGGTTGCCTCTGGTGCCTTTGCGTTAATCACAGCACTGGCGGTCGTCGAACTAAACGATGATGGTAATCATCATCATCGCAACAATGCCCCTGTACCGCCGACACCACCCGATGATGATTCAGGCGATACGCCAGTGCCCCCAACGCCTGGCGGAGATGATATAATCCCGGACGATGGTCAAGATGATCCCCCTACGCCCCCCAAACCCATTTCGTTCAATAATGACGTTATCTTCGATAAAACAGCAAAAACGTTAACGATTCGCGATACCGTTTTTACTTACAGCGAAAATGCTGACGGGACTATTTCTCTGCAAGATAGCAATGGGCGTAAGGCAACGATTAATCTTTGGCAGATTGATGAAGCAAATAATACCGTAGCCCTTGAAGGGGGGAGCCCAGATGGCGCAATAACGTGGCAATATAATCACAATGGTGAACTCATAATTACGGGTGATAATGCCACAGTAAATAACAACGGCAAAACCACCGTTGACGGTAAAGACTCTACCGGCACGGAAATCAACGGCAATAACGGCACCGTTATTCAGGACGGCGATCTGGATGTCAGCGGCGGCGGTCACGGGATTGATATCACCGGCGACAGCGCGACGGTGGACACTAACGGCACCATGACCGTCACCGATCCGGAGTCCATCGGCATTCAGATCGACGGCGACCAGGCGGTTGTTAACAACGAAGGCGACAGCTCCATCAGCAACGGCGGCACCGGTACGCAAATTAACGGTGACGACGCCACGGCGAATAACAGCGGCAAAACCACCGTTGATGGCAACGATGCAACTGGCACGGAAATCAACGGCAATAACGGCACCGTTATTCAGGACGGCGATCTGGATGTCAGCGGCGGCGGTCACGGGATTGATATCACCGGCGACAGCGCGACGGTGGACAATAACGGCACCATGACCGTCACCGATCCTGAGTCCATCGGCATTCAGATCGACGGCGACCAGGCGGTTGTTAATAACGAAGGTGACAGCACCATCAGCAACGGCGGCACCGGCACACAAATTAACGGTGACGACGCCACGGCGAATAACAGCGGCAAAACCACCGTTGATGGCAACGATGCCACTGGCACGGAAATCAACGGCAATAACGGCACCGTTATTCAGGACGGCGATCTGGATGTCAGCGGCGGCGGTCACGGGATTGATATCACCGGCGACAGCGCGACGGTGGACAATAAGGGTAACATGACCGTCACCGATCCGGAGTCCATCGGTATCCAGATTGACGGCGACCAGGCGGTTGTCAATAACGAAGGCGACAGCACCATCACCAATGGCGGCACCGGTACGCAAATTAACGGTGACGACGCCACGGCGAATAACGGCGGCAAAACCACCATTGATGGCAAAGATGCCACTGGCACGGAAATCAACGGCAATAACGGCACCGTTATTCAGGACGGCGATCTGGACGTCAGCGGCGGTGGTCACGGGATTGATATCACCGGCGACAGCGCGACGGTGGACAATAACGGCACCATGACCGTCACCGATCCGGAGTCCATCGGTATTCAGATCGACGGCGACAAGGCGGTTGTCAATAACGAAGGCGACAGCACTATCACCAACGGCGGCACCGGCACACAGATTAACGGTGACGATGCTACCGCCAACAACAACGGCAAAACCACCATTGACGGCAAGGACTCCACCGGCACAGAAATCGCTGGGAATAATGCGACAGTCAATCAGAACGGTGATCTGAATGTAAGTGGCGGGGCTCATGGAATGGATATCACCGGTGACAGTGCGACGGTGAATAACAAGGGCACCATAACCGTTACAGATGAGGGTTCGATCGGTATTCAGATCGAAGGTGAGAACGCGACCTTTTCGAATACCGGCAAGGTTGATGTTACGAACTCAGCTACCGGGTTTAGCATCACTACTAATAATGGGGATGTCTCAGTGGCTGGCGATATGCAGATTGGTGATTTCTCCACGGGGCTTGTGCTCAATGGTGACGACAACAAATTAACATTGGCAACGACCGATCTGAATGTAACCGGGCAGTCGGCCACTGGGGTTAATGTTAATGGTGATGGTAATAACGTTGATATCACTGGCAACATCAAGGTTGATAAAGATCAGTTAGCGGATAATGGTGCTGAAAAATTTTACGATACTTCTACTGGCATTAGTATTAAAGGCAATAATAACAATACAAATGTCGATGGTAAATTGACAGTTGTTGCCGATAGTGAAACGACTACCCAGTCATATTTAAAATATGATGGTAGTCAGGAGAATATCTCTGGTTTGGTAGTGGCAGGTGATGACAATACAATTAATTTAAATAGTGGCATTCATCTGGTAGGTGAGGCTAATCAATTAACCGATGGTTCTGCTATAGCTGCGCAGCGCAAGGGATATGGCGATGTTCAGGTCATTAGTGTTGATGGACAATCCACTGTTCATCTTAAAGGGGATTCAACAATAAGTGGTGATTTTCCATTAGGTTATGAAAGTATCATTCAGTTAAATAATAAAGCCATACTTGAGGTCGATGCAGGTGCTACGCTAAGTATGGGTGATATTACTTCTTATGACCACTACAACATACCTGAATCAAGAATTATTGGGGTTAATTCGGGATCGAGTGCAATAAATAATGGTGGCATAACACTAAGAAACATTGGATTTGCAACAGTATCAGACGCTGACTCTACCGGTATTAACAATGGTTCCATTACATTGGAACAATATTTTTATGGGCAAGTACAAACTGCTGGTGCTGGATTCTTTGCGACACAAGATGGTAATGCAACAAATAATGGGACAATTACCGCAAAAATAATGCAGCAACAGAGTGTGATGAATATCTATTCTGACCTTGGAAGTACAACCCCTGCTGCGTTCTATAATAGAGCATCTGGCACTACAGGGATGGAGTCGTTCATCAATGGCTCAGTGGTCAATACTGTAGACGGAATTATTGATTTGTATGGACGCGGCACGATCGGTATGCTGGCCATTGATAATTCCACTGCAGATAATGCGGGGAAAATCAGTCTGGATTCGTTGTGGGTTGATGTAAACGACACAACTACGTTGAATAATAACATTGGCTCCGGTGACGCCAGAGATTTTGGCGTAGGTATGGCTGTGGGTACCGATACAGGTAGTAGCCCAAAAGAAAACGCAGTTGCAACCAACCAGCAAGGCGGGGTCATCACCGTCTATAACGCCGGTGCAGGGATGGCTGCTTATGGTGCCAGCAATATCGTCATAAACCAGGGGACGATTAATCTTGAGAAAAATAGTCATTATGATGCAAACCTGGCAGCAAACACCCTGGTAGGGATGGCTGTTTATAACTATGGTACTGCTATCAACGACCAGACAGGTATTATTAATATTAATGTTGATACCGGTCAGGCGTTTTATAACGATGGCACAGGTACAATCCTTAATTATGGTGCTATTAATCTGTTTGGTGTTCCTATGGATGAAGCTGATCCACATATGGGGGCTACAACAGAAAACAAAGATCTATTAAGAGAGCTGAGCAAGAGTGGTGAATCAGTTACCAAGACATCCACTAAGGATGGATTTATCATTACTGCGCCATTAGTTAATAATGGTAATGAAACGTTGAATGGTGATTTAAAAGCATCAAACTGGTTGTACAATGAAGAAAATGCCAGTCTGACGGTTAATGGTAAGTTGGATATCATAAAAGGATTGGAAAATAAAGGAGTGCTGGAGTCCGACACCATCAATTCTAGTACCAGTATTTATAACCGTGCTTCGGGAAGTATCACAACCGATATGTTAACGTTGAATGGTGGAATAAACTTCTATAATGAAGGTATTTTCAGCGGTGTTATTAATGGAACTAGTTATAAACAAAATATTGTTAACACTGGTGATATGACAGTAACTGCTGAAGGTAGCTCTTTAATAAACGGTAGTTTCTTGCTTTATAATGAAGCAGGTTCGACGCTCACAAATAGCGGCAATGCTATTGCAGTAGGGGAAAATGCTATCGTTAATGTGACTCGTACTGGTGATTCACTTGCCCAGGTTAACCGCGGTACTATTACCGCGACTAATGGTTACAGCGCGATTAAAACCGCTAATACCGGTTCAAATAGTAATGGTAAGTGGATCTGGAATACGGAAACTGGCGTTATTAATGGTATTAATCCAACTGCGCCATTGATTGATTTAGGCCGTGGATATAATTTCGCAAATGCCGGAACAATCAATATTCAGGGTGATGGTGCAGTTGCCATTAGTGGAGGAGCTACCAGTTACACAATCCAGTTGGTGAACAGTGGCACGATTAACGTGGGTACTGAACAGGGCAAAGCTGATGGAAGCAACGGTGAAGGCCTGATTGGCATTAAAGGTAATGGTTCTGCAACGACGATTAATAACACTAAAGACGGCGTTATTAATCTTTACGCAGATAATTCATGGGCGTTTGGTGGTTCCACTAAAGCGATCGTCAATAACGGTATTATCAACCTGCTGTGTAATATTGGTTGCGATATTTATGCACCAAATACAACAGGGACGAGAAATGATCATGATGGTACTACTGATATCACCGTACCGAATGCTTCTGCGACACCAGGACAAGGCAATGTACCTGCTGCGCCTGTTGAGTCAGTTACCCAGCAAAAACTCACCAATTACACCATTGGTACCAACAGTGACGGAAGTTCCGGCACGTTGAGAGCCAATAATCTGGTCATAAGTGACAACGTCACGGTCAATACCGGCTTCAGTGCCGGTACTGCTGATACCAGCGTAGTGATTGATGATGTTTTCAAAGGTGAAAATATCAGCGGCGTGGAGAATATTACTTCCTCCTCAGTTGTCTGGAACGCTAAAGGCAGCACCGATGTCAATGGCAACGTTGACGTCACCATGAGTAAAAACGCCTACACCGAGGTGGCAACTGATGCTTCGGTGAATGACGTCGCGAAAGCACTGGATGCGAGTTATACCAACAACGAGCTGTACACCAGCCTTAACGTTGGTACTACGGCAGAATTGAATAGCGCACTTAAGCAAATCAGCGGCAGCCAGGCCACGACAGTGTTCCGTGAAGCGCGCGTGTTAAGTAATCGCTTCAGTATGCTGGCGGATGCGGCACCGAAGGTGGGTAACGGTCTGGCGTTCAATGTAGTCGCAAAAGGCGATCCGCGTGCCGAGTTGGGCAACAACACCGAGTACGACATGCTGGCATTGCGTAAAACCATTGACCTGAGTGAAAGCCAGACGATGAGTCTGGAGTACGGGATCGCTCGTCTCGATGGCGATGGTGCACAGAAAGCGGGTGATAACGGGATGACTGGCGGCTACAGCCAGTTCTTTGGCCTGAAACATCAGATGTCCTTCGAGAATGGCATGAGCTGGAATAACGCATTGCGTTATGACGTGCATAACCTCGACAGCAGTCGTTCAATTGCATTTAGCAACACGAGCAAAACGGCAGATACCGATGTGAAACAGCAGTACCTTGAGTTCCGTAGCGAAGGAGCGAAGACCTTCGAGCCGAGCGAGGGGCTGAAGCTCACACCATATGCGGGTGTAAAACTGCGTCACACACTGGAAGGTGGCTATCAGGAGCGAAATGCCGGAGACTTTAACCTGAGTATGAACAGCGGCAGCGAAACGGCAGTAGACAGTATCGTCGGGTTGAAACTGGACTACGCAGGCAAAGACGGCTGGAGCGCGAACGCGACACTGGAAGGTGGGCCAAACCTGAGTTATGCGAAGAGCCAGCGTACTGCAAGCCTTGCCGGCGCAGGCAGTCAGCACTTTAATGTTGATGACGGTCAGAAAGGCGGCGGTATTAACAATCTTGCAAGCGTTGGCGTGAAGTACAGCAGTAAAGAAAGTTCGCTGAATCTGGATGCTTACCACTGGAAAGAGGACAGCATCAGCGATAAAGGCGTAATGCTGAACTTTAAGAAAACGTTCTAATGATTAGGTCGTGAAGAAAACCGCAACGCTGATTCAGGTTGCGGTTTTTTATTGCCAGATGCGACGCCTGGCATGTCTTATCCAGCCAACGGTTTGCTGCTTTTCCCTGCGCCGGTATGTGCAGTACATCCGGCAATCTTGTTTACGTCTTCGCATTTTTTTTCGTTTTTCATTTCTATACTGATTTTTCGTATTCCGTTTTATTACAGGGCAGGGTGTTATGAGCAGCAACACATTTACTCTCGGTACAAAATCCGTTAATCGTCTTGGTTACGGTGCAATGCAACTGGCTGGGCCTGGCGTTTTCGGCCCTCCGAAAGATCGCCACGTTGCTATAACCGTGCTGCGTGAGGCACTGGCATTGGGCGTCAATCACATTGACACCAGTGATTTTTATGGTCCGCATGTCACCAATCAGATTATCCGTGAAGCGCTTTATCCTTACTCTGACGACCTGACAATTGTCACTAAAATTGGCGCGCGGCGTGGTGAGGATGCTTCCTGGTTGCCCGCTTTTTCTCCGGCAGAGCTGCAAAAAGCGGTGCACGATAATCTACGTAATCTCGGCCTGGACGTACTGGATGTGGTTAACCTGCGCGTTATGTTTGGCGATGGTCATGGCCCAGCGGAAGGATCGATTGAAGCCAGCCTGACCGTGCTGGCGGAGATGCAACAACAAGGGCTGGTAAAACATATTGGTCTGAGTAACGTCACACCGACGCAGGTTGCAGAGGCGCGTAAGATTGCCGAAATCGTCTGTGTACAGAACGAATACAACATCGCGCACCGTGCTGATGACGCAATGATTGATGCTTTGGCCCGCGATGGCATTGCATACGTACCGTTCTTTCCGCTCGGTGGTTTCACGCCGCTGCAATCCTCCACGCTTTCGGAAGTGGCAGCAAACCTTAATGCGACACCGATGCAGGTGGCGCTGGCATGGCTGTTACAGCGTTCACCGAATATTTTGCTTATCCCTGGGACGTCTTCCGTCGCGCATTTACGGGAGAATATGGCTGCTGAAAAATTGCATCTTTCTGAGGAAGTGTTGTCTACGTTGGATAGTATTTCGCGAGAATAACGAGTCAGACGCTCGCAGATTGTGCTGAAGGAAGAGCACAAAGCGATGCTGAGATTGTGGGAAAATAGGTTAGCGGATTGAGATGTGGACTGAACTACAGTCCACATCAAGATCGTATCCGGTTATGCAGCAACAATGCTGTCAATGGCTGCTTTCGCGTCAGACTGTGCTTTTGCTGCCATTTCCGGACCGTAGGCAATCCCTTCGGCGAAAACAAATTTCACATCGGTAATGCCGATAAAGCCGAGGAACGTGGACAGATACGGCGTCACCAGGTCCGTTGGTCCATCTTTGTGGATCCCACCGCGGCTGGTAATAACGATGGCTTTTTTACCCGTTACCAGACCTTCCGGACCATTCTCGGTATAGCGGAAAGTAACGCCTGCTCGTGCAACCAGGTCAAAATAGTTTTTCAACTGAGTCGAGATGTTGAAGTTGTACATCGGTGCCGCAATAACGATAACGTCGTGGGCTTTCAGCTCGGCAATTAGCTCATCGGAAAGCGCTAAAGCCTCCTGCTGACGCGGAGTCAGCGGCGCATCGCTCGGACGCAGAGCGCCAACCAGTTCACCATCCAGGACCGGAATCGGATTTGCAGCCAGGTCACGAACAGTGATTTCATCAGCGGAATGCTTTTCACGCCACTGTTCAACAAAATAATCGGACAACTGATTAGACTGAGAGTACCCTGCCAGGATGCTGGATTTAAGAACTAATACCTTGCTCATGGTGTTTCCTTATAGATGTTTGAATGGGCGATGCCCCGTTGCTTGTTGACACTTTATTCACAATCCTGCCACAGAGATAGCGCAATATATCGAAGTCTATGTTCGAATTTATTGAACAACACATAAAAAGCTGCGATGTGGTACTCTATATCTATCATTTAAAAGAAAATTAATCAGGCACGACGCTGCCCTCTAACGTTATGACAGAACAACAAAAATTGACCTTCAACGCCTTACAGCAACGGCTGGATTCGCTGATGCTGCGTGACAGACTGCGTTTTTCTCGCCGTCTGCACGGTGTGAAGAAGGTTAAAAATCCTGATGCACAACAGGCCATTTTCCAGGAGATGGCTAAAGAGATTGACCAGGCGGCAGGGAAAGTCTTGCTGCGTGAAGCGGCACGACCGGAAATTACTTACCCGGACAATTTGCCGGTTAGTCAGAAAAAACAGGACATTCTCGAAGCAATTCGTGATCACCAGGTGGTGATCGTCGCCGGGGAAACGGGTTCTGGTAAAACGACTCAGCTACCGAAAATCTGTATGGAGCTGGGGCGCGGGATTAAAGGGCTGATCGGCCATACCCAGCCGCGTCGCCTGGCGGCAAGAACGGTGGCGAACCGTATTGCGGAAGAGCTGAAAACGGAGCCGGGCGGTTGCATCGGTTACAAAGTGCGTTTCAGCGATCACGTAAGTGATAACACGATGGTCAAGCTGATGACCGACGGTATCTTGCTGGCGGAAATCCAGCAAGATCGCCTGTTGATGCAGTACGACACCATCATCATCGACGAAGCGCACGAACGTAGCCTGAACATTGATTTTCTGCTCGGCTATTTGAAAGAGTTGCTGCCGCGGCGTCCTGACCTAAAAATCATTATCACTTCCGCGACTATCGACCCGGAACGCTTTTCGCGCCACTTTAATAATGCGCCGATTATTGAAGTCTCCGGTCGGACCTATCCGGTGGAAGTGCGCTATCGCCCGATTGTTGAAGAAGCCGATGACACCGAGCGCGACCAGTTGCAGGCTATTTTCGATGCCGTAGATGAACTGAGCCAGGAAAGCCCTGGCGACATTCTGATCTTTATGAGCGGCGAGCGAGAAATTCGCGATACCGCCGATGCGCTGAACAAGCTGAACTTACGCCATACCGAAATCTTGCCGCTTTATGCGCGGCTTTCGAACAGCGAACAGAACCGCGTGTTCCAGTCGCACAGCGGGCGACGCATTGTGCTGGCGACCAACGTCGCGGAAACCTCGCTGACCGTACCGGGTATAAAGTACGTTATCGATCCAGGTACGGCGCGTATCAGCCGTTACAGCTATCGCACTAAAGTGCAGCGTTTGCCGATTGAGCCAATTTCGCAGGCTTCAGCTAATCAGCGTAAAGGCCGCTGCGGACGTGTGTCAGAAGGGATCTGTATTCGTCTCTATTCGGAAGACGATTTCCTCTCGCGCCCGGAGTTTACCGATCCGGAGATTCTGCGTACTAACCTGGCATCGGTTATTTTGCAGATGACCGCGCTGGGGCTGGGCGATATCGCCGCGTTCCCGTTTGTCGAAGCGCCAGATAAACGCAATATTCAGGATGGCGTGCGTCTGCTCGAAGAGCTGGGCGCGATCACCACGGATGAACAGGCCAGCGCCTATAAACTGACGCCGCTCGGTCGCCAGCTCTCGCAGTTGCCTGTCGACCCACGTCTGGCACGTATGGTGCTGGAAGCGCAGAAACATGGCTGCGTGCGTGAGGCGATGATTATCACGTCTGCGCTCTCCATTCAGGATCCGCGCGAACGACCAATGGATAAACAGCAGGCATCGGACGAAAAACATCGTCGCTTCCACGACAAAGAATCCGATTTCCTCGCGTTTGTAAATCTGTGGAATTATCTTGGCGAGCAGCAAAAGGCGCTTTCTTCAAACGCCTTCCGTCGTCTGTGTCGTACCGATTATCTCAACTATCTGCGCGTGCGCGAATGGCAGGATATCTATACCCAGTTGCGCCAGGTAGTTAAAGAACTCGGCATTCCGGTGAACAGCGAACCGGCGGAGTATCGTGAAATTCACATTGCGTTGCTGACTGGTTTGCTTTCCCATATCGGTATGAAAGATGCCGATAAACAGGAATATACCGGCGCACGTAACGCGCGTTTTTCCATCTTCCCCGGTTCCGGTTTATTCAAAAAGCCGCCGAAATGGGTGATGGTGGCGGAACTGGTAGAAACCAGCCGCCTGTGGGGGCGCATTGCGGCACGCATCGATCCGGAATGGGTGGAACCCGTTGCTCAGCATTTGATTAAACGCACCTACAGCGAACCGCACTGGGAACGGGCGCAGGGCGCGGTGATGGCAACGGAAAAAGTCACTGTTTATGGTTTGCCGATTGTTGCCGCGCGTAAGGTCAACTACAGCCAGATCGATCCGGCGTTATGTCGTGAACTCTTTATTCGCCACGCGCTGGTGGAAGGTGACTGGCAGACGCGTCACGCATTCTTCCGTGAAAACCTGAAACTGCGGGCAGAAGTGGAAGAGCTGGAACACAAATCACGTCGCCGCGATATTCTGGTTGATGACGAAACGTTGTTTGAGTTCTACGACCAGCGCATCAGCCACGATGTGATCTCTGCACGCCACTTCGACAGCTGGTGGAAAAAAGTCAGCCGCGAAACGCCTGATTTGCTCAACTTTGAAAAGAGCATGTTGATCAAAGAAGGGGCAGAAAAAATCAGCAAGCTGGATTACCCGAACTTCTGGCATCAGGGCAATCTCAAACTGCGTTTGAGCTATCAGTTTGAGCCCGGCGCAGATGCTGACGGTGTGACCGTACATATTCCGCTGCCGTTACTTAACCAGGTTGAGGAGAGTGGGTTTGAGTGGCAGATCCCCGGTCTGCGCCGCGAACTGGTGATTGCTCTGATTAAATCGTTGCCGAAACCGGTACGCCGTAATTTTGTGCCCGCGCCAAACTATGCCGAAGCGTTTTTAGGCCGCGTCACACCGCTGGAGTTACCGTTGCTCGACAGCCTTGAGCGCGAACTGCGACGGATGACTGGCGTCACCGTTGACCGCGAAGACTGGCACTGGGATCAGGTACCCGATCACCTGAAAATCACCTTCCGCGTGGTGGATGACAAAAACAAGAAGCTAAAAGAAGGGCGCTCATTACAAGATCTGAAAGATGCCCTGAAAGGCAAAGTGCAGGAAACGCTGTCTGCGGTGGCGGATGACGGTATCGAGCAGAGCGGCTTACATATCTGGAGTTTTGGTCAACTGCCGGAAAGCTACGAACAGAAGCGTGGCAACTACAAAGTGAAAGCGTGGCCGGCGCTGGTGGATGAGCGCGACAGTGTGGCGATCAAACTGTTTGATAACCCGCTGGAGCAAAAGCAGGCAATGTGGAACGGTCTTCGCCGTCTACTGCTGCTAAATATTCCATCGCCGATCAAGTATTTGCATGAGAAGTTACCAAACAAAGCTAAGCTGGGGCTGTACTTTAACCCGTATGGTAAAGTGCTGGAGCTGATTGACGACTGTATTTCCTGCGGTGTGGATCAACTGATCGACGCCAATGGTGGACCGGTCTGGACGGAAGAAGGCTTTGCTGCGCTGCATGAAAAAGTCCGCGCTGAACTGAACGACACGGTGGTGGATATTGCGAAGCAGGTCGAGCAAATCCTCACTGCGGTGTTCAATATCAACAAACGCCTGAAAGGTCGGGTGGATATGACGATGGCGCTGGGACTGTCGGATATCAAAGCGCAGATGGGCGGGCTGGTGTATCGCGGTTTTGTCACTGGTAACGGCTTCAAACGGCTGAGCGACACGCTGCGTTATTTGCAGGCGATTGAAAAACGACTGGAAAAACTGGCGATTGATCCACATCGCGACCGTGCACAGATGCTGAAAGTCGAAAACGTCCAGCAGGCGTGGCAGCAATGGATCAACAAACTGCCGCCTGCACGTCGTGAGGATGAAGACGTGAAAGAGATCCGCTGGATGATAGAAGAGCTGCGCGTTAGTTACTTCGCTCAACAGCTCGGTACACCTTATCCTATTTCGGATAAGCGTATATTGCAGGCGATGGAGCAGATTAGCGGTTAACTCTGCTATTTGCCTGATAAATCTAAAACCCGGTAAGCATTTAGCGCCGGGTTTTTTATTAATTCTAAAAACGGTAAAGGCAAAAATTGGGGAATTCAGAAAAATACAATTCTCTGCTGCAAGATGAATAATGTTTATCTACAGCTTTTCCGTAAAAGATATGTCAGGCTTGCGGAGAGGTGGTTAAGGAAATACGGCTTCCTCCTTTCAGAGTGCTCCGCTTCTCATTATTATCTCACGCAGTATTCTTAAAGGAACGATAAGGAGGGACCATGAATATTAACCCGTTTCCGACGCTTTCAGCGTCAACCATTGATGCTATAAACGTTATCGGTCGATGGCTGGCGCAGGATGATTTCTCCGGTGAAGCTCCGTATCAGGCCGATTGCGTGATACTTGCAGGCAATGCTGTCATTCCCACTATCGATGCCGCTTGTAAGATTGCAAGAGATCAGCAAATTCCTTTACTGATTAGCGGAGGTATAGGTCACTCGACAACTTTTTTGTATAGCGCCATCGCACAGCATCCGCACTACAACACTATCAGCACCACTGGCAGGGCAGAAGCTACCATCCTGGCGGATATCGCTCATCAGTTCTGGCACATTCCGCAGGAAAAAATCTGGATTGAAGACCAGTCAACTAACTGTGGAGAAAATGCCCGTTTCAGTATCGCATTATTGAATCAGTTAGCAGAGCGAGTCCATACCACGATTGTCGTCCAGGATCCCACTATGCAACGCCGAACCATGGCGACGTTCCGTCGTATTACCGGAGATAATCCTGATGCGCCTCGCTGGCTAAGTTATCCGGGATTCGTACCACAGTTGGGAAATGATGCAGGCAGCGTGACGTTTGCTAATCCGCTGACAGGATTATGGCCAGTTGAGCGATATTTGTCTCTACTTACTGGCGAGCTGCCACGCTTGCGCGATGACAGCGATGGCTATGGACCGCGCGGACGCGATTTTATCGTTCACGTCGATTTTCCGTCAGAAGTTATGCAGGCATGGCAGCTATTACAGTATGACGCTGTGCTTATTGAGGCAATGGAGAGTCGCTCACTGCGCTAATAATTGCCCGTTTGTGAACAAATGATTGCAAACGGGTAATAATCTGATCTTTTTCTTCCTCTCTTTATTCCCGTCGTATCTCTTTTTATGAAGCCTTTCACAAAATTGCACATCCACGATGCCTTCTCTACTGTGATTGATGTTAATTAACGCGTGAGTTACAAAATATAAACATATCAATCGCAGGAGTAGCCCATGTCTGTACCCGTTCAACATCCTATGTATATCGATGGACAGTTTATCACCTGGCGCGGCGACGCATGGATTGATGTGGTTAACCCCGCAACAGAGGCAGTGATTTCCCGCATTCCTGATGGCCAGGCTGAAGATGCTCGCAAAGCAATCGATGCGGCAGAGCGAGCGCAGCCAGAATGGGAAGCATTACCCGCGATTGAACGAGCGAACTGGTTACGGAAAATCTCTGCGGGGATCCGCGAACGGGCCAGTGAAATTAGCTCATTGATCGTCGAGGAAGGTGGCAAAATTCAACAGCTGGCCGAAGTCGAAGTCGCTTTTACTGCTGACTATATCGATTACATGGCAGAATGGGCTCGTCGCTACGAGGGCGAGATTATTCAAAGTGATCGTCCTGGGGAAAACATCCTGCTGTTTAAACGTGCGTTGGGCGTAACGACCGGTATCCTACCGTGGAACTTCCCGTTTTTCCTGATCGCTCGCAAAATGGCGCCAGCTCTTCTCACAGGCAATACCATCGTCATCAAACCGAGCGAATTTACGCCAAACAATGCGATCGCATTTGCTAAAATCGTCGACGAAATTGGCCTACCACGCGGCGTGTTTAACCTTGTGTTAGGACGCGGTGAAACGGTAGGTCAGGAGTTGGCGGGTAATCCAAAAGTCGCTATGGTCAGCATGACAGGCAGCGTCGCTGCCGGAGAAAAAATCATGGCGACCGCGGCGAAAAATATCACCAAAGTGTGTCTGGAGCTGGGGGGCAAAGCCCCTGCTATCGTGATGGATGACGCCGATCTTGAATTGGCCGTCAAAGCCATTGTTGATTCACGCGTGATAAATACCGGGCAGGTGTGTAACTGTGCGGAACGTGTCTATGTGCAGAAAGGTATTTACGATCGCTTTGTTAATCGACTGGGCGAGGCAATGCAGGCGGTTCAATTTGGTAACCCCGCCGAACGTAACGACATTGCGATGGGGCCGCTGATTAACGCTGCGGCTCTGGAAAGGGTGGAACAAAAGGTAGCGCGGGCAGTAGAAGAGGGCGCGAGAATCGCGTTGGGTGGTAAGGCTGTAGAAGGGAAAGGTTATTATTATCCGCCAACGTTGCTTTTGGATGTCCGCCAGGAAATGTCCATTATGCACGAAGAAACCTTTGGGCCAGTGCTGCCGGTAGTCGCTTTTGACACGCTGGAACAGGCTATCTCCATGGCCAACGACAGCGATTATGGCCTGACGTCATCGATATATACCGAGAATCTTAACGTGGCGATGAAAGCCATCAAAGGACTCAAGTTTGGCGAAACCTACATCAACCGAGAAAACTTCGAAGCTATGCAAGGTTTCCATGCTGGATGGCGTAAGTCGGGTATTGGCGGCGCAGATGGCAAACATGGTTTGCATGAGTATCTACAGACTCAGGTGGTCTATTTGCAGTCGTAAGATATGAAAGAGGCGGAGGTTTTTCCTCCGCCAGTGCTGGTCAGAGTTTGGCGAATTTTTCCAGAGTACGAATGAGTTGAGTGACAAAACCATACTCGTTATCGTACCAGGCGACGGTCTTCACCAGTTGTAAATCGCCCACTGCGGTGATTTCCGTTTGGGTCGCATCAAACACCGAACCAAAATGGCTGCCAATGATATCGGAAGAGACAATCTCTTCGTCGGTATAACCAAATGACTCGTTATTGGTCGTTGCTTTTTTAAGTGCGTTATTCACCTCTTCAGCAGTCACTTTTTTCCCAAGGATAGACACCAGCTCGGTCACTGAACCAGTTTTCACCGGCACGCGTTGCGCATGGCCTTTAAGTTTGCCGCTAAGTTCCGGGATCACCAGACCAATGGCTTTTGCCGCACCGGTAGTGTGGGGGATGATATTTTCCGCCGCTGCCCGCGATGCACGTAAATCTTTACCACGCGGACCATCCACCAGAGACTGGGTGTCGGTATAGGCATGGATCGTTGTCATTGTGCCAACTTCTATCCCAAAACTGTCATGCAATGCTTTGGCCATCGGCGCAAGACAGTTGGTTGTGCATGACGCCACAGAAATAATGGTGTCGTTGCCATCCAGAGTGCCATCATTGACGTTATAAACGATGGTTTTCATTTCTCCTGCCGGTGCGGAAATCAACACCTTTTTCGCGCCAGCGTCCAGATGCGCCTGGGATTTTTCTGCGGAAGTATAAAAACCGGTACATTCAATGACAATTTCAGCACCTTTTACTTTCCAGGGGATATTTTTCGCGTCTTTTTCGGCGTAAACCGCAATACTTTTTCCATTAACAATAAGTGAATCCTCTGTGAAATCGACGCTCCAGGGGAAACGACCGTAGTTTGAATCGTGCTTTAGTAGGTAGGCGAGAATTTTCGGAGACGTAAGATCATTAATGGCGACAACGTCAATGTTACTTTTAATCTCAAGTAGCCGACGTAATACCAGCCGGCCGATACGACCAAAACCGTTAATGCCAACTTTGCTCATGGTTTTCTCCAGTCAAGAACTTGTGGGTAAAAATTAGTCCTTTCCAGGCTTAGACCAGGATGACAGGATGGGCAATCTACCTTTTTGCCATGAAACGTAACGTACTGAAAACGAGTGAACAATATTTAATGAAATTTTAAGAAAAGCTCGTTATGTTAACGACAAATTGTGTTAAAGCAGGAAATGTTATGGGAATTAGATATTCAAGGTTACAAATTGGCATTCACTGGCTGGTCTTTTTGCTGGTTATTGCAGCCTATTGTGCGATGGAGTTTCGTGGATTTTTCCCGCGTAGCGATCGTCCGGTGATCAACATGATCCACGTTTCATGTGGCATCTCAATTCTCGTGCTGATGGTGGTTCGTCTGTTACTCAGATTGAAATACCCAACGCCGCCCATTGTACCGAAACCCAGGCCCATGATGACGGGATTCGCTCATTTGGGACATTTGGTGATCTATCTCCTGTTTATTGTATTGCCAGTGATTGGTTTGGTGATGATGTATAACCGGGGTAATCCGTGGTTTGCGTTTGGTTTGACGATGCCTTACGCGTCAGAGGCCAATTTTGACCTGGTGGATAGATTAAAGTGGTGGCATGAAACGTTGGCCAATCTGGGATATTACGTTATCGGGCTTCATGCGGCTGCTGCTCTGGCACACCACTATTTCTGGAAAGACAACACGCTTTTGCGCATGATGCCGCGTAAGCGCTCCTGAGGGTATTAGAAGAAAGCGCCTGTACTAAACCAGACCCGTGGTACAGGCGAAGAATACGGGCCTACATCGGAAGCGCCTATTATATTTATTTGTATGACAAATAAAACCATAATCCGAGTTTATATGTTCAACGGGTTGATATTTAATCAATATATCTACTGTTAAGATTGAAATTCAATTTCTCCAATCTTTGATCTCCCTAAGTGAAATAAAGACCGCACAGCGTATAACTTTTATACCGAACATAAGATTCGGCAAGCCATGGAGGTTGTATGAAAAAGTTGCTCTTTATTTTACTGATGGGATTACTGATGTCTTTTTATGTTGATGCCGGGCGCAAACCCTGTTCTGGTGCGAAAGGGGGGATCTCTCACTGTACAGCTGGCGGCAAATTTGTCTGTAATGATGGTTCTATCAGCGCATCGAAAAAAACATGCACTAACTAAAAGGGGCGCCATGAGAAAATGAACTCGTCAACCAGATGCGCGGGGAATTCTCCCCGCGCAGGCCCTTACCTGGACTGACAGGCCATGAGAGCCGCTACCTCCTTATCACCGTCCCGGAATCGCAGTTCGCAGAGCGTTTGTCGGGTCAGGAGTGTGAATGCCAGAATCGTGATACAGATAATGAGCAGACACACCACCAGGGGGTTGCGCTTCATAGCCTTTCTCCTTGCCGGATGGCAGGTAAGAGGCTAACATCTGAATTGCTAGGTTCATTCGTTGGCCTCGGTTGATAGAAATATCGGTCGGGGCCTTCGTCTTTCTGATTCCCGGTAAGCCTGAAAACAGAAAGTCTCAGGCGCCCGCAAACATCCTATGTAATTACCCTTACCAGCGAAATAATCACTTCACGAAATTGCGTGACGGCTTCCGGTAAATCGTTATCAGAGAACACTCGCTGCAAGACTCAATGCGAGCGAGCTTCCAGTTGAGGTATGAATAAGGGGCGCCATGAGAAAATGAACTCGTCAACCAGATGCGCGGGGAATGCTCCCCGCGCAGGCCCTTACCTGGACTGGCAGGCCATGAGAGCCGCCACCTCCTTATCACCGTCCCGGAATCGCAGTTCGTAGAGCGTTTGTCGGGTCAGGAGGGTGAATGCCAGAATCGTGATGCAGATAATGAGCAGACACACCACCAGGGGATTGCGCTTCATAGCCTTTCTCCTTGCCGGATGGCAGGTAAGAGGCTAACATCTGAATTGTTGGGTTCATTCGTTGGCCTCGGTTGATAGAAATATCGGTCGGGGCCTTCGTCTTTCTAGTTTTCGGTAAGCCTGAAAACAGAAAGTCTCAGGCGCCCGCAAACATCCTATGCAATTATCCTTACCATCGAAATAATCACTTCACGAAATTGTGTGGCGGCTTCCGGTAAATCGTTATCAGAGAACACTCGCTGCAAGACTCAATGCGAGAGAGCTTCCAGTTGAGGCATGAATAAGGGGCGCCATGAGAAAATGAACTCGTCAATCAGATGCGCGGGGAATGCTCCCCGCGCAGGCCCTTACCTGGACTGACAGGCCATGAGAGCCGCTACCTCCTTATCACCGTCCCGGAATCGCAGTTCGTAGAGCGTTTGTCGGGTCAGGAGTGTGAATGTCAGAATCGTGATACAGATAATGAGCAGACACACCACCAGGGGGTTGTGCTTCATAGCCTTTTCTCCTTGCCGGATGGCAGGTAAGAGGCTAACATCTGAATTGCTAGCTTCATTCGTCGGCCTCGGTTGATAGAAATATCGGTCGGGGCCTTCGTCTTTCTGATTTTCGGTAAGCCTGAAAACAGAAAGTCTCAGGCGCCCGCAAACATCCTATGTAATTACCCTTACCAGCGAAATAATCACTTCACGAAATTGCGTGGCATTTTCCAGAATTTTTCGTAATACGCCTTACAAGGTATAACTACTCGTAAGTCTCTTCATTCCGATGGTAATAATCTCTCATCACAAAAATTGTTGTAAAAATGTGATATGAACAGGTTTTTGCCAGTAAGCAATTAGCATCGATTGCCGATGACTCTCTATCGGGAGTAAACCAGGAAGAGAGACAACGGTCATGAATACAACATCCTCACACCGCTTAGGCTTTTTACATCACATCAGGCTGGTTCCATTATTTGCCTGCATTCTTGGCGGCATCCTGTTTCTGTTTGCCTTGAGTTCATCCCTGGCGGGGTATTTTCTCTGGCAGGCAGACCGCGATCAGCGCGACGTCAGCGACGAGATCCAGATACGCACGGGTTTAGCAAACAGCTCTGATTTATTGCGTTCAGCCCGGATCAATATGATTCAGGCCGGGGCAGCAAGTCGTATCGCTGAAATGGAAGAGATGAAGCGAAATATTGCGCAAGCGGAATTGCAAATAAAGCAATCGCAACAAGGCTATAACGTTTACCGTACTCGCCTGGTGAAAACTCCCGCTGACGATGCGCTGGACGGAGAATTAAATCAGCGTTTCCTGGCTTATATTTCCGGCCTGCAACCCATGTTGAAATATGCCAAAAATGGCATGTTTGAAGCCATTATCAATCATGAAAGTGAGCAGATCAGAACGCTTGATAATGCCTATAACCAGCAGTTAAGCAAAGCCATTGAGATACGTAGCGCCAGAGCTAACCAGCTAGCGGAACAGGCGCATCAGCGTACTCGTCTGGGAGGGATGTTTATGATTGGCGCATTTATACTTGCGCTGGTAATGACGCTGATAACCTTTATGGTGTTACGCCGGATTGTCATTCGTCCACTGCAACATGCTGCCCAACGGATTGAAAAAATTGCTAGTGGCGATCTGACTCTGGTTGACGAACCCACTGGCCGCAGTGAAATTGGCCGCTTAAGTCGCCATCTACAGCAAATGCAGCATTCGCTGGCGCTGACGGTGGGAACGGTGCGTCAGGGGGCTGAAGAGATCTATCGTGGCACCAGTGAGATTTCTGCCGGTAATGCTGACCTTTCCTCACGCACCGAAGAACAAGCGGCGGCAATTGAACAAACCGCCGCCAGCATGGAGCAACTCACCGCAACAGTGAAGCAAAATTCTGATAATGCACATCATGCCAGCAAACTGGCGCAAGAGGCCTCAAGTAAAGCCGGTGATGGCGGACAAACAGTTTCCGGTGTAGTGCGGACAATGGGTAATATCTCCAGTAGCTCGAAGAAAATTTCTGAAATCACGGCTGTTATCAACAGTATTGCCTTCCAGACCAATATCCTGGCGCTCAATGCCGCTGTTGAAGCCGCACGAGCCGGTGAGCAAGGGCGGGGATTTGCCGTTGTCGCCAGCGAAGTGCGTACACTTGCAAGCCGTAGCGCCCAGGCGGCGAAAGAGATTGAAGGCTTGATCAGTGAGTCCGTCAGGTTGATTGGCCAGGGGGCCGATGAGGTGGCAACGGCAGGGAAAACCATGAGCGCTATTGTTGATGCCGTGGCGAGCGTCACACATATCATGCAAGAAATAGCTGCCGCCTCAGATGAACAAAGCAGAGGTATCACACAAGTTAGCCAGGCGATTTCTGAAATGGATAAAGTGACGCAACAGAACGCTTCTCTGGTGGAAGAGGCTTCAGCTGCGGCGGTATCTCTTGAAGAACAGGCGGCGCGGTTAACTGAAGCCGTGGATGTGTTCCGTCTGAAGAAACAACCAGCTCAGGCGGATCAACAAGGAACTGGGAGTTCAGTGAGTTTGGCAACGGTGTGATAAAAAAGGGATCGTAAGATCCCTTACTTTTCAGAACGGCATTGATTTTCGAATGGCGTTAATCATCAACTGACAACCGGAAGAGAGTGTTGCATCTACGCGGGTCAGTATTCCAATAGGTTCGCCTGCTCCATGCCCCGGAACAGGCAGGGCCACCAGTGTTGCATGACGCAGGTCGTCTTTTACCGCGCCAGAAGGAACAAACCACACGTAGTCGTATTCAACCGTAAGCTGACGTGAAAGCGATGCAGACAACGTTTCAATGCAGCCTGAAGGAATTTTACATCCCTGGCTTTTTACTAATGCCTCAGAATGCTGCCGTGGCGCGGTGCCTTCTGGTGATACGACAACAGGCCATTCCAGTACCCGACTTAACGTTACGTTCTCCTGAAGCAGGGGGTGATTAGGCCTAACAACTAACTTAAGTGATTCGAGAAACAGCAGCTCGTAATTAAGTCCGGTCATCAGTTCAGGATCTGACATCCGACCAACACCAATATCGATTTCCCCTGTTTTTAATCCCGCCAGGATCATCGTGTTACTCATGGTGGCAACTTGCAGTGTGGTTTCTTTTTGTTGCTGATGAAACTGACCTATAACCGAAGGTAATATCCCTAGTGCCGCGGTAGGTAGCGCGCCCACTCTGACGACATCATTGTTAAGGCCTTCTTTACGATTAAGTGACTGTCCAGCGGTGTTAATGGCGTCAAGAACTCTGACTGCGTGAGTTAAAAATTGCTCGCCAGGTAAGGTGAGCTGCGCGCCTTGACGTCCCCGGTCGAACAGGCGAGCACCCGTCAATTGCTCCAGCTCATTCAATGTCTTAGAGAGTGCCGGTTGACTCAGATTAAGGGTTTCAGCCGCGCGCCCTAAAGTTCCTTGTTGTGCGACAGCTACGAATGTATGAAGGTGGCGCAAACGGATGCGCTGACTAAACAGACTATTTTTTTCCATAAGCGATGTTAAAAACGAAGCGGTGCCGCTGACAAGTGATGTTGTTTGATTATGATAACTTGATTGCAAAATATTATTAACATTTAAAGTAATTATGTTACATCGAAATCGATAATATTGATGATTTCGCGGCGAGATCACAGTTTGTAAATTCTTCCCACCAGAGTGAATGCGGTTACCTACACTCGAGATAATTGACCACTGGGGGTAGGCATTATGGCGAACAGCATCACAGCGGATGAGATTCGGGAACAGTTTTCGCAGGCAATGTCAGCCATGTATCAACAAGAAGTTCCACAGTACGGTACGTTGCTGGAACTGGTCGCTGACGTGAATCTGGCTGTGCTGGAAAATAATCCCCAACTGCATGAAAAAATGGGTAATGCGGATGAACTGGCGAGGCTTAACGTTGAACGTCATGGGGCGATACGTGTAGGAACCGCGCAGGAACTTGCCACATTAAGGCGGATATTCGCCATTATGGGAATGTATCCGGTGAGTTATTACGATCTCTCGCAGGCTGGCGTGCCGGTACATTCTACGGCATTTCGGCCCATCGATGATGCCTCGCTTGCGCGTAATCCTTTCCGCGTTTTTACCTCATTGCTCCGCCTTGAGCTTATCGAAAACAAAACATTGCGCCAAAAGGCGGCGGAGATTTTACGCCAGCGCGATATCTTTACCCCACGTTGTCGGCAACTGTTAGATGAATATGATCGGGAGGGCGGTTTTAGCGAAGCGCAAGCGCGGGAGTTTGTGCGAGAAGCCCTGGAGACATTTCGTTGGCATCAGTCAGCAACGGTAGATGAAGAAACCTATCACGCGTTGCATAACGAGCATCGGCTGATCGCTGATGTAGTCTGTTTTCCAGGCTGCCATATCAATCACCTGACGCCACGCACGCTGGACATTGATCGGGTGCAGTCGATGATGCCCGAATGCGGTATCGAACCAAAAATTCTCATCGAAGGGCCGCCGCGCCGCGAGGTGCCTATTTTATTGCGTCAAACCAGCTTTAAGGCACTGGAAGAAACGGTTCTGTTTGTGGGGCAACAGCAGGGGAGGCATACCGCGCGATTTGGTGAGATAGAGCAGCGCGGAGTGGCGTTAACGCCGAAAGGGCGGCGACTGTATGATGAACTTCTGCGTAATGCCGGAACTGGACAGGATAATCTCACTCATCAACTGCATTTGCAGGAAACCTTTCGCGCTTTCCCGGACAGCGAATTTTTGATGCGCCAGCAAGGGCTGGCATGGTTCCGTTATCGACTGACACCATCGGGTGAAGCGCATCGTCAGGCGATACATCCTGGGGATGATCCGCAACCTTTGATTGAACGTGGCTGGGTTGTCGCACAACCTATTACCTATGAGGATTTTTTGCCGGTGAGTGCGGCGGGGATCTTCCAGTCCAATCTCGGTAACGAAACGCAGACGCACAGTCATGGTAATGCCAGTCGTGAGGCATTCGAGCAGGCGCTAGGCTGCCAGGTTTTTGATGAATTTCAGTTATACAAGGAAGCGGAAGAACGCAGTAAACGCCGCTGTGGATTGCTTTAAAATCGGGCCATCCTGCTTTGCAAAAATTTGCCTGATTTTACAAATGAATCAGGCTCTTCCCATCGACATAAAAAAATTGCCGATTTGTGCAGATTCTCCATGCTCAACAATTGGATTATTAATAAATATTGTCTAGAGTGAGCGGTCATTAATAAGCACTTTCTTGCCGCTGAAAACGACCAGCGCGGGACCATTCACAACACCAGAAGGACTCACTGTCAGGTATGGATCGTAGACGATTTATTAAAGGTTCAATGGCTATGGCCGCCGTGTGCGGTACCAGCGGTATTGCTTCTCTTTTTTCTCAGGCTGCGTTCGCGGCAGATTCTGATATTGCCGATGGGCAAACTCAGCGTTTTGACTTTTCGGTTTTACAGTCGATGGCGCATGATTTAGCGCAAAAGCCGTGGGGTGGCGAGCCGCGTCCGTTACCCAACACGTTGGCGACTATGACCCCGCAGGCTTATAACAGCATTCAATACGACGCCGAACAATCACTGTGGCATAACGTCGAGAACCGCCAGCTTGATGCCCAGTTCTTTCATATGGGGATGGGTTTCCGCCGCCGCGTACGCATGTTCTCGGTTGATCCTGCAACGCATCTGGCACGTGAAATTCACTTTCGTCCAGAATTGTTCAAATACAATGATGCGGGCGTAGATACCAAACAACTGGAAGGGCAAAGCGATCTCGGCTTTGCAGGCTTCCGCGTATTTAAAGCGCCGGAACTGGCTCGCCGCGATGTGGTATCGTTCCTCGGTGCAAGCTATTTCCGTGCCGTTGATGACACGTATCAATACGGTTTATCGGCCCGTGGTTTGGCGATTGATACTTATACCGACAGCAAAGAAGAGTTCCCCGATTTTACCGCTTTCTGGTTTGATACCGTAAAACCAGGCGCAACCACCTTTACCGTTTATGCCTTACTCGATAGCCCCAGTATTACCGGTGCCTACAAGTTCACCATCCAGTGTGAAAAGAGTCAGGTGATTATGGATGTTGAAAACCATCTGTATGCGCGTAAAGAGATCAAGCAATTGGGTATTGCACCGATGACCAGTATGTTTAGTTGCGGCACTAATGAACGTCGTATGTGCGATACTATTCATCCGCAAATCCATGATTCCGACCGTCTTTCCATGTGGCGGGGCAATGGTGAGTGGATCTGCCGTCCGCTAAATAATCCGCAGAAATTGCAGTTCAATGCCTACACCGACAATAACCCGAAAGGCTTTGGTTTATTGCAACTGGATCGTGATTTCTCCCATTATCAAGACATCATGGGCTGGTACAACAAACGACCAAGTTTGTGGGTAGAGCCTCGTAATAAATGGGGCAAAGGCACCATCGGCCTGATGGAAATCCCAACAACGGGTGAAACGCTGGATAACATTGTCTGCTTCTGGCAGCCAGAAAAAGCAGTAAAAGCAGGGGACGAGTTTGCATTCCAGTATCGTCTGTACTGGAGCGCACATCCCCCTGTTCAATGTCCATTGGCACGTGTTATGGCGACGCGCACCGGCATGGGAGGTTTTCCGGAAGGTTGGGCGCCGGGTGAGCATTATCCAGAAAAATGGGCGCGTCGTTTTGCCGTCGATTTTGTTGGTGGGGACCTGAAAGCGGCTGCGCCTAAGGGGATTGAACCTGTTATTACGCTCTCCAGCGGTGAAGCGAAGCAAATCGAAATTCTCTACATTGAACCGATTGATGGTTACCGTATTCAATTTGACTGGTATCCGACTTCGGACTCTACTGATCCGGTTGATATGCGGATGTATCTCCGCTGTCAGGGCGATGCCATCAGTGAAACATGGCTGTATCAGTATTTCCCACCAGCTCCGGATAAGCGCAAATACGTTGACGATCGCGTGATGAATTGATCGTCATTTTTTTCGGCACCTTCTGACGGAAGGTGCCGTCTGGTAAAACACGATCCCGCTCGCATTTTTCCCCAAACTATCTGAGTAATCTGATGATGTGTATTTCATGTACACTTTGTCAGCCACTAACAGGGAGTGCGTATGTTTCCAGAATACCGAGATTTAATATCCCGTCTGAAAAACGAAAATCCTCGCTTTATGTCCTTGTTCGATAAACACAATAAACTTGATCATGAAATTGCCAGAAAGGAAGGTTCCGACGGTCGAGGATACAATGCGGAAGTGGTCCGCATGAAAAAACAGAAGCTCCAGTTGAAAGATGAGATGCTCAAAATCCTGCAACAGGAGAGCGTCAAAGAGGTGTAAACTTTCTTAAGCCGCCTGCCAGGCGGCTTTTTTAACAACTGCATGGATTGACTGGAGATAAGATGACTGAAACGATAAAAGTAAGCGAATCACTTGAATTACATGCTGTTGCAGAAAGTCATGTCACACCTCTTTATCAGTTAATCTGTAAAAATAAAACCTGGTTACAGCAGTCGCTAAACTGGCCGCAGTTTGTTCAAAGTGAAGAGGACACGCGAAAAACGGTGCAGGGTAATGTGATGTTGCATCAGCGTGGATATGCCAAAATGTTCATTATTTTCAAAGAAGATGAACTTATCGGCGTTATCTCGTTTAATCGTATTGAACCACTGAATAAAACCGCGGAAATCGGCTACTGGCTGGACGAATCTCATCAGGGGCAGGGGATCATTTCTCAGGCGCTGCAGGCATTGATTCATCATTATGCTCAGTCTGGTGAACTCAGACGCTTCGTGATCAAATGTCGGGTGGATAATCCGCAAAGCAACCAGGTAGCTTTGCGCAATGGTTTTATCCTTGAAGGTTGCCTTAAACAGGCTGAGTTCCTGAATGATGCCTTTGATGATGTGAACTTATACGCGCGTATTATCGATTCACAATAACCCTGGCAGCTGCGTTCGCGTAATGCGTTCCTCGCCGTTAATGACTTTTGGACCACGGACATGAACCGTGTCGCCATCAAAGGCTGCAACGACGGCGTGGTCGGTTAACTCCACATGGTTTTCAATCATCACCGCACCTGTAATGCGGCTGTTCCCCTGTATGGTGACGTGATTGTCGAGTAAAACCGGACCACCACGTACGAGTGCATGACCACCCACCAGAACATGATGTTTTAACACACAATTGCCTTCCACCGAGGCATGTTCCGCTACCTGCGAACTGTAATGAAGCGTGGGAATGGCATCTTCTTCTGTTCCGGCGATCACACGTGCATGTCCGTAGACTTTCGTGCAGTCACACAGCCAGACGTTGTTCTCTTCATTACCTTCAATACTTGCAAAATCAAAAACTTCGGCGCGATGCTCAATGAACGCAAATTTCACAATGGCATCACCATATATTTGCGCCTGATGAACAATGCGCGAGGCGCTGACTCTTGCGCGATCATAAATTTGCAACAGAAGATGGTGGTCGGGCGTTAAACCTTGCGCAGCGACTACCATTGAGTTCTGATCAATGCAGGCATGACCAGAAATCCTGCAATTTCCGCATATTAATGAATCATGGATTGTGACGTTGTCACTTATCAGAGCGCCCTGACTGATTTTGCTATTATCGATCCAGACGTTATCCTTCGCGCAAACATCGCCCCATAGCTCGCTGCTTCCGGTGATGCGTGTATTACCGGATATCACCGTTCCGGCAAACGCGATGGCATTCTGGTCATAGATCCAACAATTTCCATCCTGGGCCAATACGGTTTCATTATCAATCCAGCCGCCAGGCGTTCCGGCTATTACGTCATTAAAATCAGCGATGGCAATAATCTGCCGCAATAAAACACTCTTTTTATCGCTATCTTCCTGATAACTAAAAGCTCGTTGTTCTTCACTAAGACGATATTTGCGCATAGCGTTTTCCCGCAGGTGACCTACTATAACCGTAGCAAATTCTGTGACTCTGGCTATGTTTAGCAAATTTCCATAAAATGTATTTCAAATATACTTTATAAATTCAACAAAATGAGTAAGAAGATGCAGAGCGATAAAGTGCTCAATTTACCGGCAGGTTACTTTGGCATTGTGTTGGGGACGATAGGGATGGGATTTGCCTGGCGTTATGCCAGCCAGGTTTGGCAGGTCAGTCACTGGTTGGGCGATGGGCTGGTGATTCTGGCAATGATCATTTGGGGATTACTGACTAGCGCATTTATTACCCGACTCATACGCTTTCCGCATAGCGTGCTGGCGGAAGTGCGTCATCCAGTGATGAGCAGTTTTGTGAGTTTGTTTCCGGCAACAACGATGCTGGTGGCAATTGGTTTTGTCCCCTGGTTTCGTCCGCTGGCGGTGGGCCTGTTCAGTATTGGTGTTGTGATTCAACTGGCTTATGCCGCCTGGCAAACAGCCGGTTTATGGCGCGGTTCCCATCCTGAGGAAGCTACGACACCCGGACTTTATTTACCGACTGTTGCCAACAACTTCATCAGTGCAATGGCCTGTGGAGCATTGGGCTACACCGATGCTGGTCTGGTATTTTTAGGGGCTGGCGTTTTCTCCTGGTTAAGTCTTGAGCCGGTGATCCTTCAGCGTCTGCGTAGCTCGGGAGAATTGCCCACGGCACTGCGTACATCGTTGGGTATTCAGCTTGCACCGGCGCTGGTGGCATGTAGCGCCTGGTTGAGCGTCAACGGTGGCGAGGGCGATACGCTGGCGAAAATGCTTTTCGGTTACGGTCTACTGCAACTTCTTTTTATGTTACGCCTGATGCCGTGGTATCTCTCCCAGCCGTTTAATGCCTCATTCTGGAGTTTCTCGTTCGGCGTATCTGCACTGGCAACCACCGGTTTGCATTTAGGAAGCGGTAACGACAATGGCTTTTTCCATACCCTGGCTGTGCCGCTATTTATTTTTACCAATTTTATTATCGCATTACTGCTCATCCGTACTTTCGCGCTTCTGATGCAGGGAAAATTGTTAATCAGAACCGAGCGCGCCGTTTTAATGAAAGCTGAGGACAAAGAATGATTATTCGTGATGAAAACTACTTCACTGATAAATATGAATTAACCCGCACACACTCTGAAGTTCTGGAAGCGGTGAAAGTGGTTAAGCCGGGTAAAACGCTGGATCTGGGCTGTGGTAATGGCCGTAATAGCCTTTATCTGGCAGCCAATGGTTATGATGTCGACGCATGGGATAAAAATGCCATGAGCATTGCCAACGTCGAACGCATCAAATCCATTGAAAAACTGGAAAATTTGCGCACCCAGGTTGTTGATCTAAATAACCTGACGTTTGATGGACAATACGATTTTATTCTTTCTACCGTGGTGCTGATGTTCCTGGAGGCGAAAACCATTCCTGGATTGATTGCCAATATGCAGCGTTGCACCAAACCCGGTGGTTATAACTTGATTGTGGCAGCAATGGACACAGCTGATTTTCCATGTACCGTCGGGTTCCCCTTTGCCTTTAAAAAAGGGGAGTTACGTCAATATTACGATGGCTGGGAGATGCTGAAATACAATGAAGACGTGGGTGAACTCCACCGCACCGACGCTAACGGCAATCGTATTAAACTACGTTTCGCCACGATGCTGGCACGTAAAAAATAAGCTAACAGGGCAAGGCGCATGAAAATGTCCACGTGAGATGTTTAACTGTTTTTTGCGGTAAGCATATTTTTTATCGAGGTGATGTGAAATATATCACAGTGGTTGAAGTTTTTTATCGGCTTAACTGCCTGAAATTTAACAACTGATGATTGACTCTGCCCCCTTTTCGTCATTGACTATATTGTCAGAAAAGGGGCTGGAAAATTTATTTTCACCAACACTTTTTTTGCCACAACACGAAGCGGTACTTTTTGCTATAACTTAAAAAGTAATATAATCATCTCAGGAAACTATTCATGCGTACCACATCAATTGCGAAAGTTGCGGCTTTATGCGGCTTGTTGGCTCTGTCAGGTTGTGCCTCTAAAATCACCCAGCCAGATAAATATTCTGGTTTTTTAAACAATTACTCCGACCTTCAAGAAACAACTTCAGCAACGGGCAAACCGGTATTACGCTGGGTTGATCCAAATTTTGATCAAAGTAAATATGACAGCATCGTCTGGAACCCAATCACCTATTATCCGGTGCCTAAACCTTCTACCCAGGTAGGGCAAAAAGTTCTGGATAGAATTTTGAGCTATACCAATACTGAAATGAAAGAAGCCATCTCACAGCGTAAACCACTGGTTACTACCGCTGGGCCTCGTAGTCTGATTTTCCGTGGTGCTATTACTGGTGTAGATACCAGCAAAGAAGGGTTACAGTTCTATGAAGTTGTTCCTGTCGCATTAGTGGTAGCGGGGACGCAAATGGCGACGGGTCACCGTACCATGGATACCCGCCTGTACTTTGAAGGTGAGCTGATTGATGCGGCTACCAACAAACCAGTTATCAAGGTGGTTCGTCAGGGCGAAGGTAAGGACCTGAACAACGAAAGCACACCAATGGCTTTCGAAAATATTAAGCAAGTTATTGATGACATGGCGACCGACGCGACCATGTTTGACGTTAACAAAAAATAATGCCAGTCGCGCCATCGCAAGATGGCGCTTCTGATTATCGGCTTCTGTCAGCGAACAAATTCAATACTACATAACAGACACCACCGGCAATTAATCCCCAAAACGCCGAGCCAATACCTACCAGCGTCAGTCCACTTGCCGTTACCAGAAAAGCCACCACAGCAGCATCGCGCTCACGCTCATTATGCAAAGCCTGATACAAACTGCCTCCGATGGTACTTAACAGCGCCAGACCAGCCAGCATCTGGATCCAACTTACAGGCAGGGCAGCCATCATCCCGGTAATGGCACTGCCAAACAGACCCGCCAGTAAATAAAAGACGCCAGCCGCAGCGGCAGCCAGCCAACGCTGATCTTTGTCCGGGTGCGCCTCCGGGCTCTGGCAAATAGCCGCAGTGATAGCCGCAATACCTACGGAATAGACGCCGAAAGGAGAAAACAGAAGCGCCAGTAATCCAGTAAATACAATCAATGGCGAAACAGGAGCTGAATACCCGGCGGCTTTCATCGCCGCAATCCCTGGCGCATTTTGCGATGCCATCGTCACCAGAAAAAGGGGGAGTGCAACGCTCAAACTGTGAGCAAACGAAAATTCAGGGGCGAGATAAGCGGGGAGAACTGGTTTGAAAACGATATCTTTTGTGACAACGTCACCTTGTGCGATAACGACCACGATCCCAACAATCATCGCCGTAATTACCGCATAACGCGGCGCAAAAGCCTTTGTCGCCAGCCACGCCAGCAACATACTACCGCATAACATAAACTGACCATCCAGACTGGCAAACGCCTGTAAACCAAAGCGTAACAAAATTCCGGCCAGCATTGCCGCTGCCAGCGAGTGCGGAATAATACGCATCAAGCGGGCGAATAATCCTGTTACGCCACATAAGACAATTAATGTGTTGGTGACCATAAACACGCCAATGGCTTCGTTAAGCGTGAGTCCCTGCAATCCAGTAACCAGCAACGCAGCACCGGGCGTTGACCATGCGGTAAGAACAGGCACGCGAAACCACAACGTCAGGGCAAGAGTACTGACGCCCATCGCCAGTCCCAGCGCCGTCATCCAGCCGGAAATTTGCTCTGTGGTGGCTCCAGCGACGATCGCCGCTTGCCAGATTATTGCCGCAGAGCTGGCATAGCCAATCAGGACTGCCAGAAACCCTGCAAGCAGTGTGGGAGGAGGAATGGAAAACAGACGCATAGTTACCTCGTGCGTTATAGCGTACAGGCACCGTAGCATTTGTCCGTTATAACGCACAAGTGATAAACTCCCGTTTTGCAGGAGGAGTCGCATGGAAAATCTCGCTCGCTTTTTATCCACTACGCTTAAACATCTTCGTCAGCAGCGAGGCTGGAGTCTTTCGCGGCTGGCTGAAGCGACGGGCGTTTCAAAAGCGATGTTAGGGCAGATTGAACGTAATGAATCCAGCCCGACGGTCGCAACATTATGGAAAATAGCTACCGGGATGAACGTGCCGTTTTCGACGTTTATTTCGCCGCCGCAGACCGCTACGCCATCCGTTTATGATCCACAACAGCAGGCAATGGTGATCACTTCTTTATTTCCTTATGATCCGCAACTCTGCTTTGAACATTTCTCGATCCTGATGGCCCCCGGTGCAATAAGCGAATCGACGCCGCACGAAAAGGGCGTTATCGAGCATGTTGTCGTCATTGATGGACAGCTTGACCTGTGCGTTGGTGGTGAGTGGCGAAGCCTTAAAAGTGGAGAAGGTGAACGCTTTGCCGCAGATGTTGCCCATGCCTATTGCAACCGTGGCGAGCAAACCGTGCATTTTCATTCCATTATCCATTACCCGCGTAGTTGAACAGGAAAACTATTTCGTAACGTCGCGCTTGTGGCTAAAATAACCGCCTTTTTTCAGCTACTGGATAAGAAAGTGACCGTATCTTCTCATCGTCTTGAACTGTTAAGCCCGGCACGCGATGCCGCCATTGCCCGCGAAGCTATTTTGCACGGTGCCGATGCTGTTTATATCGGCGGCCCTGGTTTTGGTGCCCGTCATAACGCCAGTAATAGTCTGAAAGATATCGCCGAACTGGTGCCATTTGCCCACCGTTATGGCGCAAAAATTTTCGTCACGCTTAACACCATTTTGCATGACGACGAACTGGAACCGGCGCAACGACTGATTACCGATCTTTACCAGACAGGCGTAGATGCGCTGATTGTTCAGGACATGGGGATTCTGGAACTTGATATTCCGCCGATTGAACTGCACGCAAGTACGCAGTGCGATATTCGTACTGTAGAGAAAGCGAAGTTCCTCTCTGACGTTGGCTTTACCCAGATTGTGCTGGCGCGTGAACTTAACCTGGAGCAGATTCGTGCGATTCATCAGGCCACGGACGCGACTATTGAGTTCTTTATTCATGGCGCATTGTGTGTGGCATATTCCGGTCAGTGCTACATTTCTCATGCACAAACGGGACGTAGCGCCAACCGTGGTGATTGCTCCCAGGCGTGCCGTTTGCCATACACGTTGAAAGACGATCAGGGGCGGGTGGTTTCCTATGAAAAACATCTGCTGTCGATGAAAGATAACAATCAGACTGCCAACCTGGGCGCGTTGATCGATGCGGGCGTGCGTTCTTTCAAGATTGAAGGCCGTTACAAAGATATGAGCTACGTGAAGAATATCACCGCCCATTATCGCCAGATGCTGGATGCCATTATTGAAGAGCGCGGCGATCTGGCTCGTGCTTCATCAGGTCGTACTGAACATTTCTTTGTGCCTTCGACAGAAAAAACCTTCCATCGTGGTAGCACCGACTACTTTGTTAACGCGCGTAAAGGTGACATTGGCGCGTTCGATTCGCCGAAATTTATCGGCCTGCCGGTGGGTGAAGTATTGAAAGTGGCGAAAGATCATCTCGATGTTGCCGTCACCGAGCCACTGGCAAATGGCGATGGCCTGAACGTAATGATTAAACGTGAAGTGGTTGGCTTTCGTGCCAATACGGTAGAGAAAACCGGAGAAAATCACTACCGCGTCTGGCCAAATGAAATGCCAGCAGATTTGCATAAAATTCGCCCACATCATCCGCTTAACCGTAACCTTGACCATAACTGGCAACAGGCACTGACGAAAACCTCCAGCGAGCGTCGGATCGCGGTAGACATTGAACTGGGTGGCTGGCAAGAACAACTCATTCTGACGTTAACCAGCGAAGAGGGCGTTAGCATCACTCATACCCTGGATGGGCAGTTCGACGAAGCGAATAACGCCGAAAAAGCGCTGAATAACCTGAAAGATGGCCTGGCAAAACTGGGGCAAACCATCTATTACGCCCGCGATGTGCAAATTAATTTGCCGGGGGCGCTGTTTGTGCCAAACAGTCTGTTAAATCAGTTCCGCCGTGAGGCCGTCGAAATGCTGGATGCTGCACGTCTTGCCAGCTACCAGCGCGGCAGTCGTAAACCGGTTGCTGAACCTGCGCCGGTTTATCCGCAAACGCATTTGAGTTTCCTCGCGAACGTCTACAACCATAAAGCACGCGAGTTCTATCATCGCTATGGCGTACAACTGATTGATGCGGCGTATGAAGCGCATGAAGAGAAGGGCGAAGTCCCGGTGATGATCACCAAACACTGCCTGCGCTTTGCCTTCAATCTGTGTCCGAAACAGGCGAAAGGTAATATTAAAAGCTGGAAGGCAACGCCGATGCAACTGGTTAACGGTGATGAAGTACTAACGCTGAAGTTTGATTGCCGCCCGTGTGAGATGCACGTCATCGGTAAAATCAAAAATCATATTCTGAAAATGCCGTTACCGGGAAGCGTTGTCGCATCTGTAAGCCCGGATGATCTGCTGAAAACATTGCCGAAGCGGAAAGGATAAAACGCAAGCTTTCAGGGGTATTCACAACTCATTGAAGCTGCATGATATTGTTGCCGGATAAGGCGTTCATGCCGCATCCGGCAACAAACGACTCAAGGTTGTCCCGTTTCTGGTTTGCGTGATTTTTGCCAGTAATAATGCTCGCGCAAACCTTCCGCCGACTCTTCCGCCACAGCCCGCAATTCATCGCTGTCCGCCTCATGACGCAGTTGATGATCCACATTCTTCACCCACAAAAATTCATGTCCTTTGTGTCCTGCCATCAGCTGACCAGAGAACAGCGCACACGTTAATAAGACTACCGATAACGCTTTCGTAAACATCCCGCCACCCGTTTATTACACTTTGCCGCTATGATGCCGATAGTTTCTTTAAGTTATTCTTCTGTTTTGCAAATTAGCGCAAAGAATTTCTGGAACCTGCCTTCCTGATTTGGCACTGCTTTTCACCGTTGCGGCGAATTAGTGCTATTTTCGAGCAAATTAAAAAAGGAGGTAAACATTAATGTTTACTTTGTTGATATACTCAGCGGCAGGGAGGCGATGTGAAACAAAGCGAGTTCAGACGTTGGCTCGAATCTCAGGGCGTAGATGTGGCGAATGGCAGCAACCATTTGAAACTCAGGTTTCAGGGGCGACGTAGTGTCATGCCGCGTCACCCCAGTGACGAGATCAAAGAACCATTGCGTAAAGCAACCCTGAAACAACTCGGTTTAAATTAATCGCCATCAGAAGGTTAATGACATGCGAGAGACAGTCAAAATTATGCGTTATCCCGTCACTCTTACACCTGCGCCGGAAGGCGGTTATGTGGTTTCTTTTGTAGATATCCCTGAAGCGTTAACGCAGGGAGAAACTGTTGCTGAAGCGATGGAAGCAGCAAAAGATGCCTTACTCACCGCATTTGATTTTTATTTTGAAGATAACGAGCTAATCCCGTTGCCTTCGCCATTAAATAACAACGATCACTTTGTTGAGGTGCCTTTAAGTGTCGCTTCTAAGGTATTGCTGTTAAATGCTTTTTTGCAGTCAGATATCACCCAGCAAGAGCTGGCGAGGCGGATTGGTAAACCCAGGCAGGAGATCACTCGCTTGTTTGATTTGCATCATGCGACAAAAATCGACGCCGTCCAGCTTGCGGCTAAAGCCCTGGGCAAAGAGTTATCGCTGGTAATGGTTTAATTACAGTTAACGTAAAGTTGTCATTTTTAACAACTGATATAGACTGCCGGATCACCTGCAGATAATAACGATCCAATTAATGAAAAAATACCAGCAGCTCGCAGAACTATTACGTGAGCAAATTGCGTCAGGCATCTGGCAACCCGGCGATCGCCTGCCTTCTCTACGTGAACAGGTTGCGCTTTCTGGCATGAGCTTTATGACTGTCGGTCATGCTTATCAGTTGCTCGAAAGTCAGGGGTATATTATTGCGCGGCCGCAGTCAGGTTATTACGTTGCGCCGCGCACGGTGAAATCACCGCAGGCACCTGCTATTCCGGTAACGCGTGATGAAACGGTCGATATTAACACCTATATTTTTGACATGTTGCAGGCCAGTCGCGATCCATCGGTAGTACCGTTTGCTTCAGCCTTTCCCGATCCGCACCTGTTTCCGCTACAGCAACTGAACCGCTCGCTGGCGCAGGTGAGTAAAACCGCCACGGCGATGAGCGTGATTGAAAACTTGCCGCCAGGGAATGCAGAACTGCGTCAGGCTATTGCTCGTCGCTATGCCTTACAAGGCATCACTATTTCTCCTGATGAAATTGTCATTACCGCCGGGGCGTTAGAGGCATTAAACCTCAGTTTGCAAGCGGTCACTGAACCGGGTGATTGGGTGATTGTCGAGAATCCTTGTTTCTACGGCGCGTTGCAGGCGCTGGAGCGGCTACGGTTGAAAGCGTTATCGGTGGCGACGGACGTTAAAGACGGGATAGATCTTCAGGCGCTGGAACTGGCGTTACAGGAGTATCCGGTCAAAGCCTGCTGGCTAATGACTAATAGCCAGAATCCACTCGGATTTACCTTAACGCCACAGAAAAAAGCGCGGCTGGTAGAGTTGCTCAATCAGTACAACGTGATGTTAATTGAAGATGACGTTTACAGTGAGCTTTACTTTGGTCGGGAAAAACCGCTACCCGCGAAAGCGTGGGATCGTCACGATGGTGTACTGCTTTGCTCATCATTTTCTAAATGTCTGGTGCCAGGTTTTCGCATTGGTTGGGTCGCCGCCGGAAAACATGCACGCAAAATCCAGCGATTGCAGTTGATGAGCACGCTTTCCACAAGTTCGCCAATGCAGCTTGCACTGGTGGATTACCTTTCTACTCGTCGTTACGATGCCCATCTTCGTCGTCTACGTCGCCAGCTTGCGGAACGTAAACAACGTGCCTGGCAGGCGCTGCTGCGTTATCTGCCTGCGGAAGTCAAAATTCATCATAATGACAGCGGTTATTTTCTCTGGCTGGAGCTTCCCGAACCGTTAGATGCGGGCGAATTAAGTGTTCAGGCATTGGCGCATCACATCAGCATTGCGCCGGGTAAAATGTTTTCTACTGGCGAAAGTTGGTCACGTTTTTTCCGTTTTAATACTGCATGGCAGTGGGGCGAGCGCGAAGAACAGGCGGTTAAACAATTAGGTCACCTTATTAAAGAATACCTGAAATAGATCCTCATTTAATTTCTCTCAGGTTGGGTAATATGAATTTCGAATAGAAGCTATATTTCCTAACCCCTTGTCTATACTCCAGAAGATAGCTTCTCAAACGGCATAATGCGCGTTAGCTCACATCCTGATTAAATTTTCTCGGGGGCGAGGGTGCGCCTGCAAGCCGCCGTCTATGGTTAAACAAGGAGATATTTTTACGGCACGGCGGCTGAACAATTAATTACGACAGGAGTAAGACTTTATGAGCAAGACATTTGCCCGCAGCAGCCTGTGTGCGCTTACCATGACATTAATGACCGCCCACGCCGCCGAACAACCTACCAATTTGGATAAACCGGAAGGACGACTGGATATTATCGCCTGGCCGGGATACATCGAACGCGGACAAACCGATAAACAATACGACTGGGTGACGCAATTTGAAAAAGAAACAGGTTGCGCGGTCAATGTGAAAACTGCAGCGACTTCCGATGAAATGGTCAGCCTGATGACCAAAGGAGGTTACGATCTGGTCACGGCGTCCGGCGATGCCTCGCTGCGTTTGATTATGGGTAAACGCGTGCAGCCGATTAATACTGCGTTGATTCCCAACTGGAAAACGCTCGATCCGCGCGTGGTTAAAGGCGACTGGTTTAACGTGGGTGGAAAAGTTTATGGCACGCCATATCAATGGGGTCCGAACCTGTTGATGTACAACACCAAAACCTTCCCGACACCACCAGATAGCTGGCAAGTGGTTTTTGTTGAGCAGAATCTACCGGACGGTCAGAGTAATAAAGGCCGCGTACAGGCTTATGACGGCCCTATCTACATTGCAGATGCTGCGCTGTTCGTCAAAGCGACTCAGCCGCAGTTGGGTATCTCCGATCCATACCAACTCACCGAACAACAATATCAGGCGGTACTGAAAGTGCTGCGCGATCAACATAGTTTGATCCATCGCTACTGGCATGACACTACCGTGCAAATGAGCGATTTCAAAAACGAGGGAGTGGTCGCTTCCAGTGCCTGGCCGTATCAGGCCAACGCATTGAAAGCCGAAGGCCAACCGATCGCCACCGTCTTCCCGAAAGAGGGCGTTACCGGTTGGGCTGACACCACTATGTTACATAGCGAAGCGAAACATCCGGTTTGTGCCTACAAATGGATGAACTGGTCATTAACGCCGAAGGTGCAGGGCGATGTAGCGGCCTGGTTTGGTTCGCTGCCGGTAGTACCGGAAGGCTGCAAAGCCAGTCCGTTGCTGGGCGATAAAGGCTGTGAAACCAACGGCTTTAACTATTTCGATAAAATCGCCTTCTGGAAAACGCCTATAGCCGAAGGGGGCAAGTTTGTTCCCTACAGTCGCTGGACGCAGGATTACATTGCCATTATGGGCGGTCGCTAACTTCGCTGGGGTGTTTTATGACGTACGCAGTGGAGTTTGATAACGTCTCGCGGTTGTACGGCGACGTGCGCGCGGTAGGTGGCGTCAGTATTGCGATAAAAGATGGTGAGTTCTTCTCTATGCTGGGACCGTCCGGTTCCGGCAAAACCACCTGCCTGCGCCTGATTGCTGGCTTCGAACAGCTTTCCGGCGGGGCGATTGCTATCTTTGGCAAACCGGCCAGTAATCTACCGCCGTGGGAGCGGGACGTGAATACCGTCTTCCAGGACTACGCGCTGTTTCCCCATATGTCGATTCTCGAGAATGTGGCCTACGGGCTGATGGTTAAAGGCGTGGATAAAAAGCAGCGGTACGCAATGGCGCAAGAGGCGCTGGAGAAAGTGGCGTTGGGGTTTGTACAGCAACGTAAACCGTCACAGCTTTCTGGTGGTCAGCGCCAGCGAGTCGCCATCGCCAGAGCACTGGTGAACGAACCGCGCGTGTTGTTGCTGGATGAACCGCTCGGCGCACTGGATCTCAAATTGCGCGAACAAATGCAGCTTGAGCTGAAAAAGCTGCAACAGTCGCTCGGTATCACTTTTATTTTCGTTACCCACGATCAGGGCGAAGCGTTATCGATGTCCGATCGTGTGGCGGTTTTCAATAATGGACGCATTGAACAGGTCGATTCCCCGCGCGATCTCTATATGCGCCCGCGCACGCCGTTTGTTGCGGGATTCGTCGGGACATCCAACGTTTTTGATCCGCTAATGGCCGAGAATCTTTGCGGCATGGTGGGCAGTTTTGCCCTGCGGCCGGAACATATTCGCCTGAATACACCAGGTGAAGTGCAGGCCAATGGCACGATTCAGGCGGTGCAATATCAGGGGGCAGCCACACGTTTTGAACTGAAACTTAACAGCGGTGAAAAACTGCTGGTTAGCCAGGCAAATGTAACGGGCGAAGACTTACCCAACACGCTCACGGCTGGGCAACAGGTGATGGTTTCCTGGGCGCGTGATGTGATGGTGCCACTGGTTGAGGAGAGGTGAATGGCGATGAACGTATTGCAATCACCTTCACGTCCTGGTCTGGGTAAGGTGTCCGGTTTCTTCTGGCGTAATCCGGGGCTGGGGCTGTTTTTGCTGCTGCTTGGCCCGCTAATGTGGTTTGGTATTGTCTATTTCGGCTCGCTGCTGACGTTGTTATGGCAGGGCTTTTATACCTTTGACGATTTCACCATGTCGGTAACGCCGGAACTGACGCTGGCGAATATCCGTGCGCTGTTTAATCCGGCGAATTACGACATCATTCTCCGCACACTGACAATGGCTGTGGCAGTCACTATCGCCAGTGCCATTCTGGCCTTTCCGATGGCGTGGTATATGGCGCGCTATACCAGCGGCAAAATGAAAGCGTTCTTTTACATTGCGGTGATGTTGCCCATGTGGGCAAGCTACATTGTTAAAGCCTATGCCTGGACCTTATTGCTGGCTAAAGACGGTGTGGCGCAGTGGTTTTTACAACATCTGGGGCTGGAACCACTGCTGACAGCGTTCCTTACATTACCAGCGGTGGGCGGTAATACGCTGTCAACTTCTGGGCTAGGGCGCTTTCTGGTGTTTCTCTATATCTGGTTGCCGTTCATGATCCTGCCTGTGCAGGCGGCGCTTGAGCGTTTGCCGCCGTCATTGTTGCAGGCGTCGGCTGATCTTGGCGCGCGTCCACGGCAAACCTTTCGTTATGTGGTGCTGCCGCTGGCGATCCCTGGCATCGCGGCTGGCTCTATCTTTACCTTTTCGCTCACACTGGGTGATTTTATCGTCCCACAGCTGGTTGGCCCGCCAGGGTATTTTATCGGCAATATGGTCTACTCCCAGCAGGGAGCGATTGGCAATATGCCGATGGCTGCGGCTTTTACTCTGGTGCCGATAGTCCTTATCGCACTCTATCTGGCGTTCGTGAAACGTCTGGGAGCGTTCGATGCACTCTGAACGCGCACCGTTTTTCCTCAAACTGGCGGCCTGGGGCGGCGTGGTTTTCCTACATTTTCCCATCCTTATTATTGCTGCCTATGCTTTTAATACTGAAGAAGCAGCATTTAGCTTCCCCCCGCAAGGTCTGACACTGCGCTGGTTTAGCGTGGCAGCACAGCGTAGTGATATTCTTGATGCCGTGACACTGTCACTTAAAGTGGCGGCGCTGGCAACATTAATTGCGCTGGTGTTAGGGACGCTGGCAGCTGCCGCGCTGTGGCGACGAGACTTTTTCGGCAAAAACGCCATTTCTCTGTTACTGCTGCTGCCCATTGCGCTGCCAGGCATTGTCACTGGTCTGGCGTTATTAACCGCGTTTAAAACCATCAATCTGGAGCCGGGATTTTTCACCATCGTGGTCGGGCATGCGACTTTTTGCGTAGTGGTGGTGTTTAACAATGTCATTGCCCGTTTTCGCCGCACCTCGTGGAGTCTGGTTGAGGCGTCAATGGATCTTGGGGCTAATGGCTGGCAAACCTTTCGTTATGTGGTGTTGCCGAATCTCAGTTCGGCGCTACTGGCAGGAGGGATGCTGGCGTTTGCCTTGTCGTTCGATGAAATCATCGTTACGACCTTTACGGCAGGCCATGAACGGACGTTACCGTTGTGGTTGCTCAATCAGCTTGGACGACCACGTGATGTACCGGTAACCAACGTGGTGGCACTGCTGGTTATGTTGGTAACAACCTTGCCGATCCTGGGGGCCTGGTGGCTAACCCGCGAAGGCGACAATGGTCAATAACCACTGATACAGGAATATGCTATGCAACATAAGTTACTGATTAACGGAGAACTGGTTAGCGGCGAAGGGGAAAAACAGCCTGTCTATAATCCGGCAACGGGGGACGTTTTACTGGAGATTGCCGAGGCATCGGCAGAGCAAGTTGATGCTGCTGTTCGCGCGGCAGATGCGGCATTTGCCGAATGGGGGCAAACCACGCCGAAGGTGCGCGCAGAATGCCTGCTGAAACTGGCTGATGTTATTGAAGAAAATGGTCAGGTTTTTGCCGAACTGGAGTCTCGTAACTGTGGCAAGCCTCTGCATAGTGCGTTCAATGATGAAATTCCTGCGATTGTCGATGTTTTTCGCTTTTTCGCCGGAGCTGCTCGCTGCCTGAATGGTCTGGCGGCAGGAGAATATCTCGAGGGACATACTTCGATGATCCGCCGCGATCCGCTGGGCGTTGTGGCTTCTATTGCCCCCTGGAATTACCCATTGATGATGGCTGCATGGAAACTGGCTCCGGCACTGGCGGCGGGGAACTGCGTGGTACTGAAGCCATCAGAAATCACGCCGCTGACCGCACTAAAACTGGCAGAGCTGGCGAAAGATATCTTCCCGCCGGGCGTGATCAACGTACTGTTTGGCCGGGGCCAGACCGTGGGCGATCCGCTGACCGGGCATCAAAAAGTGCGCATGGTTTCGCTGACGGGGTCTATCGCCACCGGTGAGCACATCATCAGCCATACCGCGCCATCCATTAAGCGCACCCACATGGAGTTAGGCGGCAAAGCGCCGGTCATTGTTTTTGATGATGCTGATATTGAAGCTGTGGTTGAAGGTGTCCGCACGTTTGGTTATTACAACGCTGGACAGGATTGCACCGCAGCTTGTCGAATCTATGCGCAAAAAGGCATTTACGATGCGCTGGTGGAAAAACTCGGCGCCGCTGTCGCAACTTTGAAATCGGGCGCGCCGGATGACGAATCAACGGAACTGGGGCCGTTGAGTTCCCAGGCTCATCTCGACCGCGTCAGCAAAGCAGTGGAAGAGGCGAAAGCGACGGGACACATTAAAGTGATCACCGGCGGGGAGAAACGAAAAGGTAACGGTTATTACTATATGCCGACGCTGCTGGCAGGCGCGTTGCAAGAAGATGCTATCGTTCAAAGAGAGGTATTTGGTCCAGTGGTGAGCGTGACTGTCTTCGATAATGAAGAACAGGTAGTGAACTGGGCAAATGATAGCCAGTATGGCTTAGCCTCTTCAGTATGGACGAAAGATGTGGGGCGGGCGCATCGCGTTAGTGCTCGTCTGCAATATGGCTGCACATGGGTCAATACCCATTTCATGCTGGTAAGTGAAATGCCGCACGGTGGTCAGAAACTTTCAGGTTATGGCAAGGATATGTCACTTTATGGGCTGGAGGATTACACCGTTGTCCGCCACGTAATGGTTAAACATTAAGGATAATATTGTAGCCAGGGAGAGTGTGAGAAGATCTAACGCACTGTCAGAGAGTTGATATCTCTCTGACAGTGTGTACTGCGTGCAATATCGCTACATCAAATAAACCAACCAAATCTCATAGAGATAAGAGCAAACAATCCAACAGCAGCAAAGAGATTTATAAGCACTACAGTTCTACTGGAAACATTCATATTTTGCCACCTTTTGTCATAGCCCCTATGTGTATAGTACGGGTTAAGTAAATCTGCAATAATACTCATTCTGAAGATGGACAAGGGCAGCTCCCGGGTTATGGAAATATCTCAAACGGGTTGAAAAACTTGATGTGCATCAAAAAATAACGCATATTTGCGCGCGTTTTATTCCTCCGGCTGGATGCCCGTACATGTCTCTTTATCAATACCTGCTTGTTTTTTATGCTGTTATGGCAGCTATCGCGTTTGTTACTACCTGGTTTCTTTCCCACGAGAAGAAGCACATTCGTTTTCTGAGCGCCTTCCTGGTGGCGGTGACCTGGCCGATGAGTTTTCCAGTGGCGCTGCTGTTTTCGCTGTTTTAAATCTTGAGCACTAGCTTGACGGCACAACGCAGACTTATATCATTTGGGAGAATCGATAATTTTCACAAGTGGCTAAGGAGAAAGTATGTCGCATCTGGAAGAGGTCATCGCACGCGTGGATGCAGCGATTGATGAGAGCGTCATTGCCCATATGAACGAATTATTAATCGCCCTGAGCGATGACGCAGAGTTAAGCCGGGAAGAACGTTACACTCAGCAGCAGCGTTTGCGTACAGCAATCGCTCATCACGGGCGTAAGCATAAAGAAGATATGGAAGCTCGCCACGAACAGTTAACCAAAGGCGGCACTATCCTGTGATTAAAACGAGCGTCTGGCCACCAGCCAGGCGCCAACCACAAGTAAAATTGCGCCACAAATTGGGCCGATCAACGCCCGTAATGGCACGCCATGGCTACGCAAAATATCCAGCACCAGCCCTCCAATCAACTGACTGGCGACCAGTACTGCAATGGTCGTAGCTGCCCCCACATTCTGATATCCGCTGATACTGGCAAAGACAAAAAATGATCCCAGCAAGCCAGGAATCAGTGTCCACCAACGCACGCTGGAAACCAGTTCGCCAAACCCTGCCATCCCTTGTTTAAACCATAAAATGGAGACGAATAGCACAATCCCCACCAGTGAGTTCAGCAACATGGCGATGAGAATGGTAGAGGAGGTCTGGGTGATGCGCACCATCAGCGTGTTTTGCACCACCAGGCCAATTCCGGCGGCAATCAAAAAGGCAAGGGTGAGCGACTGATTCATCCAATCGCGTCCGGTTCAGTGCGCTCGTCGAGTTGCAACTGCATAAATGTCAGATCCAGCCAACGACCAAATTTAGTGCCTACCTGCGGCATTTGTGCGGTGACGACAAATCCCAGAGACTGGTGGAGATGCAGCGAGGCCAGATTTTGCGATTCGATCCCGGCGACCATGACATGCTTCCCGCAATCCCGCGCTTCATCGATCAATCGGCTTAACAATTTACGCCCAAGACCTTTGCCCTGATGATCTGGATGGACATAAACCGAATGTTCCACGGTATGGCGAAAACCATCGAAACTACGCCAGTCGCCAAACGAGGCATAACCAGTCACTACGCCGTTTTCCTCGCTCACCAGCACTGGATAACCTGCTAAAGTCCGCGCTTCAAACCAGGCAATGCGGTTATCTGCATCCACAGTTTGGTCATTCCAGATAGCCGCCGTATACAACACGGCGTGGTTATAAATTTCCGCAATAGCAGCACAATCGGCTTTGCAGGCAAAACGGATGGACATATCTGGCCTCGATTAAATATTGATGATGATGTTATCAATACTATCGAAAACAGCCGGAAGCAACGCAATCTACAATGAAATTATTGCGTGTTGTGGGAGGAATGTGATGCATACAGACAAATATAACCACGTGTGCCTGCTACCATTGATCGATTCATGCCAAAAGCACAGGAGAGCATTATGGGGCAACAAAAGCAGCGTAACCGCCGTTGGGTTCTGGCCTCGCGTCCGCATGGCGCGCCGGTTCCGGAGAATTTTCGTCTTGAAGAAGATGATGTCGCCACACCGGGTGAAGGACAGGTGTTACTGCGCACAGTTTATTTGTCACTGGACCCGTATATGCGTGGACGAATGAGCGATGAGCCATCTTATTCACCGCCCGTTGATATTGGCGGGGTGATGGTCGGCGGTACGGTGAGCCGTGTCGTGGAGTCGAATCATCCTGATTACCAGCCTGGCGACTGGGTGCTTGGCTACAGTGGATGGCAGGACTATGACATATCCAGTGGCGATGAACTGGTGAAACTTGGCGATCATCCGCAAAATCCTTCGTGGTCACTGGGTGTGCTGGGGATGCCCGGCTTTACCGCTTATATGGGCCTACTGGATATCGGTCAGCCCAAAGAGGGCGAAACGTTGGTGGTTGCTGCAGCGACAGGACCAGTGGGTGCGACGGTGGGGCAAATCGGAAAACTTAAAGGTTGTAGGGTAGTTGGAGTGGCCGGTGGCGCGGAAAAATGCCGCCATGCTACCGAGGTGCTGGGCTTCGATGTTTGCCTTGACCACCACGCGGATGATTTTGCCGGGCAGCTGGCGAAAGCGTGTCCGAAAGGGATTGATATCTATTATGAAAACGTTGGCGGGAAGGTGTTTGATGCCGTGCTGCCGTTGCTTAATACCTCCGCGCGTATTCCTGTCTGTGGCTTAGTAAGCGGATATAATGCGACGGAGTTGCCATCGGGGCCAGACCGTTTACCGTTGTTGATGGCCACGGTGCTGAAAAAACGTATTCGCCTGCAAGGCTTTATTATCAGTCAGGATTATGGCCGCCGAATCCATGAGTTCCAGCAGGAGATGGGACAATGGGTGAAAGAGGGTAAAATTCACTATCGTGAACAAATTACCAACGGTTTGGAGAACGCACCGCAGACGTTTATCGGCCTGCTGAGCGGCAAAAACTTCGGCAAAGTTGTTATTCGTGTCGCGGGTGATGACTAAAGATACGGCGGCGGCGTAAAGCCGCCACAAAAATCCAGGCAAAAATCTTATTTCCAGCTTTAATTAACTAATCACATCACTGTTCTGTAGCTAATAACAATAAAGATGAGAGGATAATGATTATTCAGCTTCATACACCAGGTAAACGACTTCTGCTATACCGGCAGAGTTGGAACGAATACACCTGAAGGAAATAACATGCCTGGAACGGAAAAAATATCGCATATCAGTTTGACTATGCAGGTTGAGAACGACCTGAAACATCAGCTTAGTATTGGCGCACTGAAACCTGGCGCACGCTTGATCACTAAAAATCTGGCGGAGCAATTAGGCATGAGTATTACACCCGTGCGTGAAGCACTATTACGCCTGGTTTCGGTTAATGCGCTCTCTGTCGCACCTGCACAAGCATTTACAGTACCGGAAGTAAGGCAAAGTCAATTAGACGAAATCAATCGGATCCGCTACGAACTGGAATTAATGGCAGTTGCCCTGGCTGTTGAAAACATTTCCTCGCAAGACATAGCGGAACTTCAGGAATTGCTCGAGAAATTACAGCAGGCGCAAGAAAACGGCGATATGGAACAACTCATTAATGCAAACAAACTATTTCGCTTAGCGATTTATCATCGTTCAAAAATGCCCATTCTGTGTGAAATGATTGAGCAATTATGGGTCAGGATGGGACCTGGTTTACATTATCTTTATGAAGCGATTAATCCAGCAGAATTACGTGAGCGTATTAAAAGCTATCATGTACTATTCGCCGCGTTAAAAGCAAAAGACAAAGAGGGATGCAGACATTGTCTTGCTGAAATTATGCAAAAAAACGTTGCTATGTTGTGCCAGCAATACAGTTGTTAAATTAAAACGCCCGGCAAATATCGGGCATCAATGTATACTCGTCATACTTCAAGTTGCATGTGCTGCGTCTGCGGGTTATTCGGCCCATCCATGGGCCTCACCCCTTACGGGGCCGCTGCAACTCGAATTATTTAGAGTATAGTTATTCAAATCGCCATGCGATATTCACGCCGACACCATAATTACGCCCGGGAGCTGGTTCGTAATATCGACCATTTGATTCATTAACAATCACCGATCCGACATATTCTTTATCGAATAAATTCTCGACACGACCAAATAAATCCATAGTTAGATTGTGGTAATTGTATTTATACCCGGTGAATAAGCCGACGAGAGTATAAGAAGGCGCTTTGGCCGTATTTTCATCATCTGCCATAATATCGCCCATGTAACGCGCTTCCGTGCCTGCATACCAGCCATCTTCCGGCACATAACCTATCGACGCAAAACCCATATTACGGGCGATCCCTGGCATCCGGTTACCGTTACAATCCTGTTCACTGCAAACATTGCTGCGATAGGTGGCATCAAGCCAGGTCCAGGACGCTTTTACGCGAAAATCTCCCGCGAAACGTTGATCCCATGCCAGTTCAGCGCCCTGACGACGCGTTTTACCGGCATTTTTATACGTGGTGCGTCCACCGCTACTGCTATCGACAACAATTTCATCATCGGTGTCGGTCTGGAACAATGCGAGACTAAGCAACCCATCACCAATACGCGTTTTACTGCCGATCTCAATTGTATCGTTGGTGGAAGGTTTTAAACCAAAGTTCATACCGCTTTGCCCATCAGCGCGATAAGACAGTTCATTAATCGTCGGCGTTTCAAAACCACGCCCGGCTGCCAGATATATATTCCAGGCATTGGTCATTGCATATTTTAGCGATCCGGCTGGTAGCCATTTGTGATAACTGGCATCACCGCTATCATCGCCGTTACCCGGAGTAACGTAATGATCGTTGGAATCAAACCATACGGAGCTGTAGCGCACGCCAGCATCCAGCGACAGTTTTTCGCTCAGCTGCCACTGTGCCTGTAAATAGGGATCGACGTTCCACATCAGATTGCGTTCGTCGCGGCGCAACTCACCTTTTTGCCCGTATTCCGGCACGCCGCTATTCAGGCGAAAATTATTGTAGCCTTTGCGGTTTTCACTCATGTTTTCGTAGTTCAGGCCGGTCGTGAACGTGACCGGAACGCCCAGTTCACCACGGTGTGTCCAGCGGCTGTCTATCCCCTGGTAATGGCGTTGCAGAGTAATCACGCCGCCCGCATGCGACGGGTTAAGTTGCGGTGTCATTGGGATTGACTGATACTGGGTCGTTTCTCGCTCTCCGGCATACATCATCACACTCATATCATCCCGCGAACTCAGGCTACGCTCATAGCGCAGCCCAGCCTGAGTTTGCTTGATGGTTTTTCGCGTGTCGTACTGTTCAGCGCGTGGCGCTTGTTGCGGATTCGCCTTCCATTCTGCTTCGGTTAATCCACCTGGATCATCTGCTTTGATATCCACTCTGTTGAAAATCAGGCTTAATTTGCTGGCGTCATCAATGCGTACGCCCAGTTTGGCATTGGCTAAATTTTTCTGTGCACCACTATGGTCACGATAGCCGTGGGTCGTAAAGCGTGTGGTTGAGACGGTGTAATCGACATCGCCCGGCTGTGTGCCGTCGCCCGTTGCGCCCGTTGCTTTCAGCCCATAGCGCCAGCTGCCAAAACTGCCATAGTAACTACTGGCTTCAATGGTTGGCGGCTGTTGCCCGGTTTGAGTAGTGACATTCATCACCCCGCCAGACGCGTTGCCATACAGGGCAGAGAAGGGGCCACGCAGCACTTCCACATTTTGCACACTGCTTAAATCGATGTTGGATGTTTGCCCTTGTCCGTCGGGCATGGTAGCGGGAATACCGTCCACATACAGGCGAATACCGCGAATTCCGTAAGTGGAACGGGAGCCAAATCCGCGAATCGACAGCTGTAAATCTTGCGCATAGTTCTGCCGGTTTTGTACCTGCAAACCGGGCACGCTGGTCAGTGATTCAGACAAATTGATGCGCGGTGTTGCCAGGCGCATCTCCTCGCCATCCACCGCGCTAACGGCTGCTGGCGTATCCAGCTCGGAAATCACTTGTGGCGCGGCACTGACAATCATGGTTTGTTCATTGGTTGCAAAAGCGGAAGGAGAAAGGGCAATCAGTACGGGCAAAATGGTCTGTCGGACGGAAAAAATCTTCATGAAAAAGCCAGGTTAAGAATGGGAATACGCCGTCATGGTAATAAAATTGTAAATTTATGGAAAACGAAACGGCACAATACGTTAAGTAATTGAGAAAATTGTAGTCGTAACGACAAGAAATACTCCACATTTGAGAAAATAATGATTACCATTCCCATTTATAACAAGAGTGTAACGATGATTACGCTCAGCGAAGCATTGTGAAGCAGCAAAAATATCGGTTCATCAAAGGGAGTCGTCATGCATTTACGTCATCTGTTTTCATCGCGCCTGCGTGGTTCATTACTGTTAGGTTCATTGCTCGTTGCTTCATCATTCAGTACGCAGGCCGCAGAAGAAATGCTGCGTAAAGCGGTAGGTAAAGGTGCCTACGAAATGGCTTATAGCCAGCAGGAGAACGCGCTGTGGCTTGCTACTTCGCAAAGCCGCAAACTGGATAAAGGCGGCGTGGTTTATCGTCTCGATCCGGTCACTCTGGAAGTGACTCAGGCGATCCATAACGATCTCAAGCCGTTTGGTGCCACCATCAATAACACGACTCAGACGTTGTGGTTTGGTAACACCGTAAACAGCGCGGTCACGGCGATAGATGCCAAAACGGGCGAAGTGAAAGGGCGTCTGGTGCTGGATGATCGTAAGCGCACGGAAGAGGTGCGCCCGTTGCAGCCGCGTGAGCTGGTAGCTGACGATGCCACGAACACGGTTTACATCAGTGGTATTGGCAAAGAGAGCGTGATTTGGGTCGTTGATGGCGAGAATATCAAACTGAAAACCGCCATCCAGAACACCGGTAAAATGAGCACTGGTTTAGCGCTGGATAGTAAAGGCAAACGTCTTTACACCACTAACGCTGACGGCGAATTGATTACCATCGACACCGCCGACAATAAAATCCTCAGCCGTAAAAAGCTGCTGGATGACGGCAAAGAGCACTTCTTTATCAACATAAGCCTTGATACCGCCAATCAGCGTGCATTTATCACCGATTCAAAAGCGGCAGAAGTGTTAGTGGTCGATACCCGTAATGGCAATGTTCTGGCGAAGGTTGCGGCACCGGAATCACTGGCTGTGCTGTTTAACCCAGCGCGTAATGAAGCCTACGTGACGCATCGTCAGGCGGGTAAAGTTAGTGTGATTGATGCGAAAAGCTATAAGGTGGTGAAAACGTTCGATACGCCGACTCATCCGAATAGCCTGGCGCTGTCTGCCGATGGCAAAACGCTGTATGTCAGTGTTAAACAAAAATCCACTAAACAGCAGGAAGCTACCCAGCCGGACGATGTGATTCGTATTGCGCTGTAATCGACACAGGGGAGTTTGTCTTTCGTAGGCCGGATGCGGCGCTAGCGCCGCATCCGGCTTTAAACCGAGCAATTATGCAATTAACTCGTCGTTTCAGGCTTAAACACAATTTCCTGTTTTTCTTCATCTTCCTCGACAACTGGCGCAGTGCTGTGAATTTCGGCAACGCGTTTGCGCACACCAAACCAACCCACAACCAGCAAAATACCGATAATCGGCAGCGCAGCGATGGTATAAGTCCCGTTCGGGTAATCGAACGCCATCAGCACCAGCACGCACAGCAAAAACAGTAGCGTCAGCCAGGATGTGAAGGGCGCGCCAGGCAGTTTAAAACTGACATCCGCGGCTTTGCCTTCTTTAATCGCTTTACGCAGGCGCATCTGGCACACGATGATAAACGCCCACGAGGCGATGATTCCCAGCGACGCGAAGTTCAGGACAATCTCAAATACGCGAGACGGCACCAGATAGTTAAGGAATACGCCAACAACATAAACGACCAACGTCGCCAGAATCCCGGCATACGGTACATGCTGACGGCTCATTTTCGCCATAAAACTCGGTGCGGAACCGCCCATCGCCATCGAGCGCAGAATGCGTCCGGTGCAGTACAGACCTGAGTTCAGGCTGGAGAGGGCAGCGGTCAGCACTACAATGTTCATAATGCTTCCGATGTACGGCACACCCAGTTTAGAGAAGAATGTCACGAACGGACTTTGCCCCGCCTGATACGCGCTCCACGGCAATAACATAACCAGCAACACCACGGAGCCGACGTAAAACAGGCCAATACGCCAAATCACACTGTTAATTGCTTTAGGCACCATGGTCTGCGGGTCTTTACATTCTCCGGCAGCTGTACCAACCATTTCAATGGAGGCAAAAGCAAACACTACGCCCTGAATCAACACCAGCGCAGGCAGCAAACCGTGGGGGAAGAAGCCGCCGTTATCGGTAATTAAATGAAAGCCAGTGGTGTTGCCATCCAGCGGCTGACCGCTACCGAGGAACACTGTACCCACGACCAAAAAGGTCACAATGGCGAGCACTTTAATAAGCGCAAACCAGAACTCCATCTCCGCAAACCATTTCACACCGATCATATTCATGGTGCCAACGATGGTCAGCGCAGCGAGCGCAAAGACCCACTGCGGCACGCCGCCAAACGCACCCCAGTAATGCATATACAGAGCGACGGCGGTAATATCGACAATCCCCGTCATCGCCCAGTTGATGAAGTACATCCAGCCAGCAACGTAAGCAGCTTTCTCTCCTAAAAACTCTCGGGCATAAGAGACAAAACTGCCACTGGAAGGGCGATGTAATACTAACTCACCCAATGCACGCAGAATAAAAAACGAAAACAAGCCACATACTAAATAAACCAGTGCCAGCGCAGGACCTGCCATTTGCAGTCGGGCTCCTGCACCTAAAAACAAACCGGTGCCAATCGCGCCGCCGATGGCGATCATCTGCACCTGGCGATTGCCCATCGCTTTGTGATACCCCTCTTCGTGGGCATTAAGCCAGCGGCGTTTCGCGGCGTGTTGATCTGAAGTGTCGGTGTCGTGTTTACTCATTGTTCTCCCTGATTGCTTTAATGAAAAAGTCATATAAGTTGCCATGAACAATGTTTATTCATCCTGGCGATGACAAGATTCACCATTATTCTTTATGGGTATAACTGTCGGCGCAGAATCCTACCCGTTATCGTGTAACGATGCAAAACATGCCCTTGCATCTTCAGTGGGAATTACTACAACTGGTGAAAAACCGGTCACAAAATCGTGTGTGTTTGGTTAGCTACTAATCCTCGTGGACTGATGTCTATGCATTATGAGGACATGGCGTGGGGCATGAATGGTTTCAGGATAATGCGCTGAATATCAGTGCAGTTGCTCATTTGCCGAAACTACAGGGGGAAATTATTTCACCCATCGATTTCGCCCATTTTCTTTCGCCCGGTATAACGCGGCGTCGGCATCTGAAACAATTTGTTCAGCCGTTTTTGCGGGAGCAGAACAGGCAATCCCCTGACTAACCGTAACAAATGCACTAACAGCAGATGCCTGATGCGGGATAGCTGCCAGTTTAAGTTCTTGCTTCACTCTGGCTGCTACCGCCTCAGCTTCCGGCAATGTTGCATTAAAAAGTAGGATGGCAAACTCTTCGCCACCATAACGAGCGACTATATCTTCAGGCTGGCGAATTGCGCGTTGCAGGGCGTCGGCAACTTGTATCAAACATTTATCGCCCGCAGGGTGCCCGTAGGTGTCGTTGTAGCGTTTAAAAAAATCGACATCCAACATAATGAGAGCAAATGACCCGCCGTTATCTATCGCGTCGTGTAAGATACTGTTCATTGCACGTCGGTTTGCTATCCCAGTTAAAGGATCACGATGTGCTAATGCATCAAGGCGATTAATTAACTGGTTGTTGTACTTGTTTTGTTGCCATGCTTCTTCAAACCAACGTAATAAAATAAGTCGCCCACCATATAGCGCCAGTGAAAAAAGGCCCCAGATGACAGCGAAATGAACATTCACATGCTGATTGAGAACAAGACTGGCTAACGGGATGCTAAACCATAATGGAGTGATAAATGCGAGTAATGATGGCGTGTGAAAATACAGCGCAACAACGGCACTAAGCATTAATAATACACACAGAGGGTAAGCAAAAGGTAACGTCCAGTGTGCAATGAAATAAAAGCAACACCATGACCATAACAGGCTTAGAATGACCAATAGTTGCTGAATATACAGCACTTTTTTTCGAGAGATGAGCAATAAAAGGCCACTAATCAGCAGAATGCCGAAAGATGATATATCAATAGTATGTACAAGGTTTTTCTCATTAAGCCCTGAAGTCATGTCCTCATTAAACAAAATACCACGCAGCAAAATCATCGATGAAAAACAGATGTTAATCAAGGCAAACCACGGCAGGCTAATCGACATTCCGCGAATAACCATATCCTGGCGATTTTTCCACGAATAATGAGCGTTTTTTCTTTTATCAGGAACCATTTCTTATAACCAGAAAAGGGCAGGAAACCTGCCCAATTTATACTGAATTTAAGGTGTCACTATATTGAACCAAAATTCAAAATTATCCATATAACCTAACAGTTCGTTGAGTTTTTCCGCATTGCCGGTAATTTTAACGTCTCCTTTGTCTGTGGCTTCTTTCAGCGTCTCTTCTTTCAGTACTATTTTGTTCAATACATCACGAGACAGAGTGATAGTGGCATCAGCATCCGAAGCTTCTACACCAGCGGTATGATTGAGAACACCATTTTCAAGCTCCACTTTATAGGTGCCGCCATCTTCACCAAAATCGAAATTCAACACGGCTTTGGCATCTGCCGCTTTCTCACCATTAATATGGACGGCAAGATAATCAAAGAACATCTCTGGCGTCATTGCACGCACGGTGTCAGGGCTGGCAGTATTTGGTGTTGGTAATTTTTGTACGCCGTTACGCAATTCCTGTGCGCCAGTGAGATAGAAATTACGCCACGGCCCAGATTCAGCCTGATAGCCTAACTGCTCAAGCGCATCAGCTTCCAGATTTCTCGCTGCCTGGTTGTTTGGATCCGCAAACACCACCTTACTGACAACCTGAGCAACCCAGCGGAAATTACCCTGGTCATAATCCTGTTTGGCTTTTTGTAAAATGGCATCAGCACCGCCCATATACTCGACAAATTTCTTTGCGCCTTCTTCTGGCGGCAGTTCATCAAGCGTTGCGGGGTTACCATCAAACCAGCCGAGATAAAGCACATAAGTTGCTTTCACATCATGGCTCACCGAACCGTAATAGCCGCGATTCGCCCAGGTGTTAGCCAGTGAAGAGGGCAGTTTAAAGTTTGCGGCAATTTCATCACGGGTCATCCCCTGATTTGCCATACGCAGAGTTTGATCATTGATGTAACGATACAAATCACGCTGGCTTTTAAGCAGTTTGACCACGTTATCATTGCCCCAGGTTGGCCAGTGATGTTGAGCGAGAATAATCTCGGCTTTATCACCCCATAAATTGAGCGCTTCGTTAATATATTTTGACCACGGCAGCGGTTGGCGAATTTTAGCCCCGCGCAGCGAATAGGTGTTATGAAGGGTGTGCGTGACATCTTCTGCTGTTTCGATCAGTTTCTTTTCTTCAATAAACCACAGCATTTCAGAAGGCGCTTCGGAACCTGGCGCCATCAGAAAATCATAGGTCAACCCGTCAATAGTTTCTTTTTGCCCGGTTTTGGTGATGTAGTTAGTAGGAGCAATCAACGTGACCGTTCCTGCTGAAGTGGTTGTTCCCAGTCCCGCGCCGACCTGGCCTTTAACATCAGGTTTCAATAAGTTGCCATACATATAACTGGCTCGTCGGCTCATCACATTGCCAGCCATAATATTTTCGGAAACGGCCTCCTCCAAAAATCCGGCTGGCGCATAGATTTTAACTTTGCCTGATTTAACGTCAGCTTCATCAATTACGCCGCGAACACCACCGTAGTGATCGACATGACTGTGTGTGTAGATAACCGCCACTACCGGTTTCTGGCCGCGATTTTTGTAATAGAGATCCATCCCAACTTTGGCTGTTTCTGCTGAAACAAGTGGATCAACGACGGTAATACCCTCTTTGCCTTCAATGATGGTCATATTTGATAGATCGAGGTTACGAATCTGATAGACACCTTCAGTCACTTCAAATAATCCGCTGATATTTATCAGTTGCGCCTGACGCCATAAACTTGGATTCACCGTATCAGGGGCTTTATCGCCTTCTTTGATAAAAGCGTATTGTTGTGGATCCCAGATAACATTTCCTTGTTCGCCCTTAATCACGTCCTGAGGAATAGGGGCAATAAAACCTTTATGGGCATCAGTAAAGTCAGTGTTATCGGAAAACGGCAACTGGTTATAGAGTAAATTGTTTGCTTGCTGCGTGGCTGCGGTGGCGTTTTTAGGGGCTTCCGCCGCGAGGAGAGGTAAGGAACTGGTGGTGAATAATCCCGTTATTAGCAGACTTTTAACAATATGATTAAGCTGCATCTTAAGTGTCTCCAGAATGGATTTTTATTGAGGGTAATTACGGATGAAAATTTTTAGTGAGGGCAAGAATAACTATAATTGGCGTTAACAAATTGGCAAGCCGGGAACTTGGTGTTTTCTTAATGGCATGTTGGCGAAGAATATATTCTGCAAGTTAACGTTTTCGTTGGCGCTTTATTTAAAAGGGTGTAGTACAAATATGTACAATTTCAAGTAGGCATTATTACCGTAAAAACGCATTACCGGACACACGACATTCACAACGTGTGTTAATTTTACTGACATCTTTCAAAAGGAGCACAATCATGCCGCACATAGACATTAAATGTTTTCCGCGTGAACTGGACGAACAACAAAAAGCAGCGCTTGCTGCAGATATTACCGACGTTATTATTCGCCATCTGAACAGTAAAGACAGTTCGATAAGCATTGCGCTACAGCAGATTCAACCAGAATCATGGCAAGCTATCTGGGACGCCGAAATTGCGCCCCAAATGGATGCCTTGATAAAGAAACCTGGTTACAGCATGTAATGCTTAACCAGCCGTAACACGCTTGCCGCTGGTAACAAACGTGCCAGCGCCTAAATGATGCAACGTATTGAGCTTATCATCATCAAACTGCCAGCGGCCTTCGACAAATACCTGTGCGTCTGCCGCTGCTGATACCACTTCGCCAAACAGCGTGTCGTATTTCTCTTGCGCGGAAGTCGCTGGTAGCAATCGGCACTCCATCCACGCCAGACATTTCTCTTCAACAAGTGGCAAACCAAGCACCGGACCTTTCACCACCGGAATGCCATAGCAATTAAATTTATCTTCTTCACGCCCAGATACACTTCCCACTGCCCACGTCCAGTTAGTCGCTGCAACGCCTGGGATAACGATGCCAAATTTACCGTTACGCTCAATCAACTCCCTCGTCCATGTCGATTTATCTACCACAATCGCCACGCGTGGAGGTTCAAACTCCACCGGCATTGACCAGGCTGCCGCCATAATGTTACGCCGCTGGGATTGCTCATCTAAACTGGTGATCAGGACAGTAGGGCCATGATTTAACAGACGGCTGGCATGGTGTAATTCTACGGGGATGAATCGGCTCACGGTATCGCCTCGCTAAGAAGGTTGTTTTAAAAGCGTAGCTCGTAACGCAATAAGCAACGAAATTAACGGGATCGGCGATTTGCGAACGTGATGCATGTCCGCGATCGCACAAAATAGCCTGTGCGGCGTCTATTCCAGGTTTTGACATCCTCCACGCCCTGAATGACGAGGATCCCTGCTACGTTCAGGCTGTCGCCTGAATCATTTCGGTGGGTTCCTGCTTCAACGGGCGGCCTGACTGCACCATCCCTCCACAGGCAAGAACGGCGTGTCCCGCCGCTAAAATGTTACGAGCGCCGTTTACATCGGCGTTCGCAGTATATCCACATACCTGGCATCTGAATTTACTTTGTGACAGGCGGTTCTCTTTCGCTGCATGACCACAACACGCGCAACGCTGGCTTGTGTACGCTGGCGGAACAGCAAGCACCTGACCGCCACGCCAGAGCTGCTTGTACTCAAGCTGGCGGCG